>DATKHK010000050.1:0-4467 GCA_035510255.1 Saccharimonadales bacterium (SeqCode)
TAATATTATTGTGCGGCAGCGCGGTACCCGCATGGAGCCCGGCACCGGCACCGCTCTTGGCACCGACCACACGATCTACGCTACCAAAAGCGGTAACGTAACGTTTACTCAAAAACAGGTTACCAAGTTTACCGGCCAAAAAGTCCGCCGGACGTTTGTTAGCGTCGAAGGCTAAGCTGCTTTAAGCAACCACGGCAGCCAAAAAGGCGTCAAACAGTGGGTTTGGCTGCTGTGGGCGCGAGGTAAACTCGGGATGGAACTGGCTGGCCACAAAGAATGGATGGTCGGCCAGCTCAACCACCTCCACCAGCTTATTATCCGGCGAGGTACCGACGATATTCAGACCGGCCACCTCCAGTTGCTTCCGGTACTCATTATTAAACTCATAGCGGTGGCGATGGCGCTCTTCAATCTGTTCGCTACCGTACGCCTGGGCAGCCTTGGAGCCAGGCGTCAGCTTGCAGGGATAATTGCCTAGCCGCATCGTGCCGCCCTTATCCACCACCCGCCGCTGCTCGTCCATTAAAGCGATTACCGGGTGCTTGGCACCAGAATCGATTTCGGTCGTGTTAGCGGTCGGATCATTTAGCGCCTCGCGGGCGACGGCAATCACCGCCACCTGTAAACCAAGACACAGCCCCAAATATGGCAGCTGCTGCTGGCGGGCATAGGCGGCGGCGGCAATCTTACCCTCTACCCCGCGTGAGCCGAAGCCCCCCGGCACCACAATGCCGTCCAATCCTTTCAGGAGTTTTTCGGGGCCGTCCTTTTCCACCCGCTCAGCGTCGACCCACACAATCTTCGGCTGGCGGCCATGCGCCCAGGCCGCCGACTTGATCGCCTCAATCACGCTCATGTAGGTATCCTCGTGATCCATATATTTGGCCACCACCCCGATGCGCACCGCCGGCTTAGTGCGGTTAGTAATGGTCAAATTAAGCTCCTGCCAAGCCTTTAGGTCGGGCTTGGTGACCGCTAGACCCAGTTTGGCACAAATGTAATCAGCGATGCCGGAGCTTTCCAGAGTTAACGGCACCTCATAAACACTTCTAGCGGTCGGCAGTGGCACGATCGCCTCCTTATCAAGATCGCAAAACAGGCTCATCTTATTAATGATGCGCTCATCCACCGGATGGTCGGCCCGGGCAAAGATAATATCGAGGTTTACGCCAGCGGCCCGCAGGTCACGCACCGCGTTCTGGGCCGGTTTGGTTTTCAGCTCCTTGCTCGCCTCAAGAAATGGCAGATAAACCACCATGGTACTGACCACATTTTCGCGCCCGACGCGGCGACGAAACTGGCGGATGGCGTCAATGTTGGCCACGCTTTCATAGTCCCCAATCGTGCCGCCAATCTCAATAATATGAATGTCATAGCCCTTACCGGCAGCTAGCATGCTCTCTTGGATCGTGTCGGTGACATGCGGGATAACCTGCACCGTCTTGCCCAAATACTTGCCGGCCCGCTCATCGGCCACCAGCTGGGTATAAATTTGGCCGTTCATCACCGAGCTGCCCTTGGTTAGTTTGGCGTCCAAAAAGCGCTCATAGTGGCCGAGGTCGAGGTCGGTCTCGGCGCCGTCGGCGGTCACAAACACCTCGCCATGCTCGGCCGGATTGAGAGTACCGGCGTCGGTGTTCAGGTAGGGGTCACACTTCATAATGTTCACCGAAAAACCACGGGCCTTTAGAATGGTGCCTAAAGAAGCGGCGGTGATCCCTTTTCCGAGTCCGGAAAGCACACCGCCTGTCACAAAAATATATTTAGTTTGGGATTTTGCCACTGCCTCCCCCACCATAACCAATAATAACCTTACTATCTTAGCCTATAGATCCCGGTGTCACAAGTCCAGCTCCCGCGAGCCGCAAGGTCTAATGGCTACCGGTGGTGCCAAAGCCGCCACGGTTGGGCGCACCCAGCCGCTCAACCTCTACCAGCTCAATCTCATGCTGGGTCATAATCACCAGCTGGACGACCCGCAGCCCGCGGGTGACAGTGATCGGCGCCTCAGTAGTATTGTGGAGTACTGCCATATACTCATCATCGTCGCCGCAGTAGTCGCGATCGATAATGCCAATACCGTTAGCCGGGATCAGCCCACGTTTGTGCAGACTGCTACGAGCACCCAACAGCGCCCAATAACCCTCTGGCAGCTCCACCGCCACGTTGAGTGGCACCAGCCCGAAGCCGCAGGCCGGAATTACCGTATCAACGCGGGCACAGAGGTCGTAGGCCGCGGCGCCAGCGGTTTTGCGCTCCGGAGCCGGCAGGCTCTTATCAAACCGTTTGATTTTAATGCGAACCGGTGCGACTGCCACCCTACTGGCTCAGGAGTTGAATCGCCTTGGCCAGCTGCGGGTCTTGGCCGGCATTGATGTTGGCCTGAGTCATCGGTACTACCACCTTGGGCGTAATGCCGATGTGGTCGATCCCTTGGCCGCTCGGCGTAAACCAGTGGGCGATCGTCACCTTTAGCTCGGCACCACCCGGGAGGTTGTCGATCTGCTGGACGCTACCTTTACCGAAGCTTTTCTGACCAACTAGCGTAGCGCCAATATCGTCGCGCAGGGCACCGGCAGTAATCTCGCTGGCACTGGCCGAACCACCGTTAATCAGCACCACCACCGGCAGACCCACCAGCAAACCGCCACCGGAGCTATAGAGCTTGCCCTGGCTGACGCCATCATGGCGCTCGTCGACCACCACATCACCTTGCGGTGTAAACTGACTGACCACCGCCTGGGCCGCGTTCAGGTAACCGCCGGGGTTGTCGCGCAGGTCCAGAATGACCTTCTTAGCGCCCTGATTCTTCAAATCCTGGGCGGCGGTCACGATCAAGCTGGAGGTGTCGGTGCCATATTCGGAAATGTTAATGTAGCCGATGTCATTGGCGCCACCCATTTCGGCCTTCATGCTCCAGGTTACACTCGGCACCGTGATATTGGCACGGGTAATCGTAAACTGCTGGGGCGAGTTGGAGCCGCGCTCAATCGTCAGAGTCACCTTGGTACCAGCTTTGCCGCGGATCGCCGCCACCGCCTCGTCCAGCGTCATGCTGGAGGTATCGACCCCGTTAACAGCGGCAATGATATCACCGGGCTGCAAGCCAGCTTTGGCCGCCGGTGTACCGGCCACCGGCGCTATAATAGTCACTTGGTTATTGCGAATATCCACCTCGGCGCCAATCCCCGAAAGGCTGCCGCTGAGCTGGCTATTCAAGCTCTTAGCTTCGGCCGCGGTTAGATACTCGGTGTAAGGGTCACCGGCTGCCGCCACCAACCCGGCCCGGGCGCCATCCATAATAGCGTTTTGGTTGATGTGACCATCGAACTGGCTCTCCAGCAGCTGGTAGGTGCTGTTAAGGTCGTTGAAGTCGAGCTTGTTATACCCAATCGACCACGACGGCGGCACAATCTGTGGCGTGACCTGGCCAAGGGTAAAGCTGGCGACCACTAAAACCGCTAACGATACAACAATCTTAATCCGCTTTTTTGGCAGTTGCTTCACCGCTCCTCCTGCTAACCGTTAATGTATATAGTCGAAGTAAGAAATCGCGTAGGTCCCCAAACGGTAGTGGCCTTCGTCGTCATAGTTCATTTCACTCACAACGACGTTACTGCCCTGAATGGCCTCCACGATCGCGACATGGCCAAACGGACCGGCATCGGTTTGGGCGATTGCCCCCACCTCTGGCGTACTATTGACGGTGTAGCCGGCTGCCCGCGCTGAATTCGCCCACTGATTGGCGTTACCCCAGCCACCGGGAATTGGTCGGCCAATCTGCGAGCGCCGCCAAGCTGCCCACGAGACGCACTCACGGTTGTACATGCCCCAGCTATCAATCACGCTGTCCTGGGCGGCATTACACCATTGGGCGGGATAGCCGCCGTTGCCGTTGCCGTCGTCGCAAGCGCCACCGCTACCGCTGGATGCACCCGGAATCGATCCTGAATAGCTCCGTGAGGACGCTTGTAGCGTGGCCGCTTCCTCAGCATCTAGCTTGGCGATCTGACTGTTATTAGATGCAATGCTGGCATTGGCCTGGGCTTCGTTGCCCTGGGCCTCGGCTAACAGCTGAGCCTGCTGCGACTGCTGCTGACCTAGCGTAGCATTCAACCCCGCATCTTGGGAGATCTGAACATTCAGCGCTGTTTGCTGTTGTACCAGCTGGCCCTCTAGCTGTGTGATCTGGGCCAGCTCATCCTGAATGTGGTCCTTGATCTGGTCGTTGTACTGCTGCTTATCGACGAAGTCGCTAAGATTTTGGCTGGAGGCCAGCATTTCCAGCGGCGTAGTTTGCGAATCCTGGTAAATCGCCCGAACCTCTTCGTCAAGAATGGATTTTTTGGTGGCCAGCTGATTTTGAGCATCACTAATGCGGGTTTGGGTCTCGGCCTGCTGGGCCTTACTCAGCTCGAGCTGCGCGGTCACCGAATCGATTTGGGCATCAATCTCACTGATCTGTCC
>DATKHK010000051.1:0-3705 GCA_035510255.1 Saccharimonadales bacterium (SeqCode)
TGATTATCTCGCAATCTGGCGAAACCGCCGACACCCTGGCTTCTTTGCGCGAACTTAAGCGCCGCGGAGTGCCAACGCTCGGTTTGGTAAACGTGGTGGGTTCCTCGGTGGCGCGTGAGGTTGACGGGGGCGTGTATCTGCACGCCGGACCGGAAATCTCGGTAGCCTCCACCAAGGCTTTTACCGCCCAGGTGCTCGGACAGCTGCTGGTAGGGCTGCAAGTGGCGCGGGCCAGGTCGCTGGGTGTGCAGGAGGGTCGGGAGGTGGTGGAGGCTTTAAAGTCGCTACCCGAAGCCATTGCAGAGACTCTTAAGCTGGCACCTCAGGTTGAAAAACTGGCCAAAAAGTACGTCCACTTTGAGCACGCTATGTATCTGGGTCGCGATAGCCTATATCCGGTGGCCCTAGAGGGCTCCCATAAGCTTAAGGAGCTTTCATATATACACGCCGAAGCGTATCCGGCCGGAGAGATGAAGCATGGTGCCAATGCCCTAATCGACAAAGATCTGCTAGTAATCTTTTTAGCGCTTCAGAATGACCTCTACGCCAAAACTACCAGCAATATGGCCGAGGTCCGGGCCCGGGCGGGGACGGTGCTGGCGGTGGCTACCAAAGGCGATAGCGAGGTTCGGCGTCACGCCGGAGACGTCTTGTATGTGCCAGACGTGTCGCCATGGGTGCAGCCGGTAGTGGCGAACATTCCTCTGCAGCTGTTCGCCTACTATTTGGCGGTGGAGCGTGGTACCGATGTCGACCAGCCGCGCAATCTGGCTAAGAGTGTGACCGTGGAGTAATTATCAACAAAACTCTTGACAGTTTCGGTCTATGTTCGCCATACTAAAACCAAACATTACATCTTACAAGGAGGCAGCATGGCGGAGCCGCTGACAAAACGACAAAAGGAAGTTCTCGACTACATTACCCAGTATATTGAGCTGCATGGGTATGCCCCGAGCTATCGCGAGATTGCTGAAGCCTTTCACTTGGGTTCGGTAGCTACGGTGGCCGACCATGTTGAGACGCTGGTAGCTAAGGGGCTACTGAAGAAAAATGACAATTCGGCGCGTTCTTTGCAGATAGTAGCTGAAGAGGATTTTACCGAAGAGCATTATGTCGGTCTGCCAATTCTTGGCCTTGTTGCCGCTGGCCAGCCAATCCAAACCTTGACCGGCCACCCCGAAACCCTTGAAGTGCCCCCGTTTATGGTCGGCACCAAGCACTCTTATGTGCTGCAAGTTAAGGGCGACTCGATGATTGAGGAAGGTATTTTTGAGGGTGATTATGTAGTGATTCAAGAAAAAGAGGTGCCCTCTAACGGCGATATGGTAGTAGCTCTGCTCAATGGCGAGGAAGCGACCCTCAAGCGCTATTACAAGGAAAAAGACCACATCCGCTTGCAGCCATCTAATGCCGCTTATGACCCGATTATTGTACCGGCCGGTACGCCCATTAAAATTCAAGGCATCTGCATCGGGGTAATCCGTAAATACTAAGTCTTTGAATGGTTTGCGAAAAATAAAAAGGAAAGGGGGAAATATGAGTAAACGTCACCTGCGTAGGATGTATCGCCGATACTTGTTCTCGTATACGTTTGAGACTGTACCGGTTGCGGCAAAGAGCAAGAGAGTATAAGAAAAGTCAAAGAGGTGTGTGGTAAGGAAACTGTGGGCGGCGTCTAGCCGCTCACGTTATTTGTAGATGTGTTCGCGGGTAAGGGGCAGATTGTTATTGAGTCCCTTAGTAAACACGAACTGGCCGAGGTTGAGATCGCCATAGCGGAAGCCGGCAGACGAGCTGGCTAGCCACAACTGCCACATTCGGTAAAAGCGCTCGTCGTACATCTTGATAACCTTGTCCTTGTGCTTCTCGTACCGGCGCCACCATTCATCCAGGGTCATGGCGTAATGGATGCGTAGGTTCTCAAAATCGATCAGACTAAAATTGTTGGACGCCAACGACTTGGTGATGTGGTTGATGCTGGGAATCTGGCCGCCCGGAAAGATGTATTTATCAATCCATGGGTCGGTAAGGGTCTCGCGGGGAACGCAGATACAGTGCAGTACGGAGAGGCCATCGTCTACCAAGAGCTTTTGGAGTAAATCAAAGTAGCGTTTTTGGTTTCGGTGGCCAACATGCTCAAACATACCGACGCTAACAATCCGATCATACTGCTGGCTGCGCTCAGATAGATCCTGGTAGTTAGCCAGCTCAAACTTGATTTTCTTGTCCAACCCCAGCCGTTTGGCTTCGGCGACAGAGTGCTCATACTGTTCCTTGCTCAGCGTGACACCTAGGCCAGTGATATCGTATTCTTGGGCCGCCTTAATCAGTAGACTGCCCCAGCCGCTACCGATATCCAGCATGCGCTGGCCTTTCTGCAGCTGTAGCTTGCGCAGCAACAGCTCGCGCTTCGCCTCCTGAGCCTGCTCTAAGCTAACCTTTGTAGAGGTAAAGTAGGCGCAGCTATAAGTCATCGACTTATCGAGCCACAGCTTGTAGAAGTCGTTCCCCAAATCGTAGTGGTGCTGGATTTGGTTCTTTTGGCGACTGCGGGTGTTGCGGCTTGGCAGGTGGGTCAACTTAGTGGCTATAAGGGGTAAAAAAGCCGAGCGGTTTTCATCCACCAGCTTACCAAGATGATCGAGTGGACCCTCTACCTCAATCAGTCCGTCCATGTAGCTTTCGCCAAAACCCAGGGTCATATTCTTAAGCATGGCCCGGACGGCTTTGGGGGATTTAAAGGAGATTTTCAGCCCGGACTTTCCAGATCCGTAAGTAACGGTAGTGCCGTCCCAGTACTGAATCGTTACGGCGCCATTGCGGATACGCGATAAAAAGGCGTTGATAAGCTGTTTTTCCACGATCATGGTATTAGCATACCCCTGCTTTCTAGATTTGACCAGAGGTGGAGGGGGTCGTATAATCTCGGGAGTACCAGGCCGTAATCCGGGGTAGCTCAATGGTGGAGCAGGAAGCTGTTAACTTCAAGGTTGCCGGTTCGAGTCCGGCCCCCGGAGCCAATTTTGAGTTTTTGACATAGCAGCCAGTGCGTCAAAGGGTTCTTTCAGGTCAAAAGTGAGCTTATCACCCTTCATTTGTAAGTTCGAAAGTACGAAGTTAATTAAGTACCGTTTTTGCTCCACTTTCGAACTCTCGGCTTCAAAGAGTTCATTGGCTCGGCTAGCTATATCCAGAATGTATGAAGCAGTGATCACAAAGAGCTTGTCTGCTTTCCCGTGATCTTCTAGCTGCATCATAATGTCCTCTTGCCGCTTCGAGTAATCTGTAACCATTTCGTCAAATAGGTCTGGCCGTAGTTTAAACTTCTTGCGGTCTTTGAATAAGTCCTTAACTTCTTGGTCAATCTCGTCATACTCTCGCCGTAGTCTAGCTACATTGCGCTTATAGTGCTCCTGCTCGCCCTCATGGTCACGCTCTAGGTCTGCTACCACGTCAGGCAGTACGTATTCAGGAACCTGGATGCCGCCAAACACTTCCTTAACCTGGGCGAGCAGCTTGTCTTCATTAACACGAGGCGCATTGTGGTTACCGCCATATTCAGTGCACTTAAGGTAGTTGTATTTATCCTTTTTCCGGTCAGAGGTAATAGAGTAGCCACAGTCACCGCATTTGAGGCTCTTAAATATGAACTCTCGTTTATTGAACTGTGTCCGGCTACGGCCTCGTTGCTTTTTAACCTCTTGG
>DATKHK010000052.1:0-7375 GCA_035510255.1 Saccharimonadales bacterium (SeqCode)
TAGGTGGGCTGCACCCCAATAAGAGTGATGCGGCTAAGCCGCTCGGAAGCCTCGGCCGCTTTCTTGACCGTATCAGTAAAACCAGCTTGGTCCATAATATGGTAGTCGGCGTGCAAAAAGACAATTGGCTCATCGCTAGGCCCTTTGCTGGCTATAGTGGCTAGCGCCAGCACAATACACGAAGCCGTCCCCCGCCGGGCCGGTTCTACGATAATCTGCTCCTTGGGCAGCTCCGGTAGCTGGGCCTCCACCTCTGACGCGTGTGAGTGTTCGGTAATTACATAGATGGCCGTAGCAAGACTTTTGGCACGCTCAACCGTATCTTGCAGCAGCGAATTTTTCCCAGTCAGCTTCAATAGATGCTTGGGGTAGTCGGACTGGGACAGCGGCCACAACCGCGTACCCGACCCCCCGGCAATCACAACGATAATCATTCACCTAGTATAAAGCATTGGCAAACCGGCCGCCCTCTTTACCTCTATTGCTTGGAGTGGTAACCTGTACCTAAACCAAAGGGCGAACACAAATGGCCAAGCGGTCCTCTAAAAACAAAAAAGTTGTCGCGATCCTAATACTAATTGCGCTGGTAGCAATTGGTGGGGCGCTGTATATTAAGGCCTCTCAGCCCAAGTCGGCCACGGCAACCTACAATCCGGATGCTAAAACCAAGTATCCCGGATCGGCTAACCAAAGCGGCGGAGTTGTTGATAACAATCAGAAAGCTACGGCCACCCCGGCCACAACTACCCCGGCTACCACACCGGCTGCGAGCAGTGCCAGCAGCACTTCGGGAATCATTACCTTGAATAGCCCATTAGCTAACGCTAAAATCGGGAATGGTACCACGGTGAGTGGTACGGCCAGCGGCCTGTCGCAAATCCAGTACCGTATTGAGGGGACCAACAATGGCCAGCTGGCGGCTGGACCACTTAACGTCGTAAACGGCCAATTTTCTGGTACACTCGAGGGCCTCAATACCAACGGTGCTACCACCGGTACGTTTGAGGTTTTCGACTTCAAGAACGGCAACGGCCCCGAAGAGAACAGTGTCACAATTAACGTGAGCTTCTGATGAATCTACGCTTCCCCATCTTAAAACTCTCCCTGTTTGCCCTGACTATTATGGTGGCAACGCTAGGCTTTGGTGGCCACGCCCACGCCGACAGCTACAACAGCAGCGATTTGATTGACGAGAGTATCTTTCTCAATGCCAACAGCATGAACCAGGGGGCAATCCAGAGCTTTTTGAACGCCCAAGGAGGAGGCATCGCGAGCCTAACCTTTGGCACACCAAGTAATGGCTTGCAGTCGGCCGCCTGGATTATTGCCAATACCTCTCAATATGTCGGCATCAATCCGCAAGTGATCATGGCTACCATTCAAAAGGAACAGTCGGCCATTACCGACCCTTCGCTCACCAATGCCTCCTTGTATCAGTACAACTACGCCATGGGCTACGGCTGCCCCGACGGTGGTACTTGTAGCTTCACCGGTTTTTATAACCAAGTGCTCAATGGCGCTTGGCAGCTGCGCTTCGATTTTGAACGCGCAGGTGGCAACAATGGCACCTGGACCTCGCCTAATGGCACCGTGTGGGGAAGCGGCATCTCTTATCCTTGCCCAGGAGCAACCCACTACTACAGCACCGGCCTCTACTCCGGCAGAAACGTTACCTTTTATGATGATTACGGCAATGCCTATGTGAATCTCACGCTGGCCAATCGCAGCACCGCGGCTCTCTATTGCTATACGCCCCATGTCTACCCAGGTAGCGCCTCCGAGTATTATTCCGGCAGTTACAACTTTGTCGAGAGCTTCATTAACTGGTGGGGATATGTACACGTTCCAAGCTATTCCGCCACCTACTACTCTCAATCAACCTGGCCGACCATTTCACCTGGGAGTTCAGCCACCGCTTTCTTCGAATACCAGAATACCGGTAGCGCACCGTGGTATGACGATAGTTCAATTGGGTCTGCCTCGCCGGGGAACTACTCCGTCCACTTAGCGACGGCGGAGCCGCTAAATCGAACCAGCGCATTTGGTTCGACTTGGGGAGGTAGTGATAATCGACCGGCCTTAACCCTAGCCGCGGTCTACGATTCTGACGGGGCTACTTTGGCGCCCAACCAGCATATCGTTCAACCCGGCGAGATTGGAAAGTACAGCTTTACGCTCTCGGCTCCCGCTAATGAGACTGCCGGTACCTACCAAGAGAATTTCCAGCTGGTCGCCGAAGGGAGTTCCAATGGCCTATTTAATGACCCTGGCACCTATCTCGATATAACCGTTCCGCCGGTCTACTCCGCCACAGCCTCCAGCCAAAGTAGCGCACCTACCCTTAAGCCCGGGCAGTCTGGTAGCGCCACTGTCAGGTACCAAAATACCGGTAACACCCCTTGGTACGACGATTTAAGCATCTATGCCGCTCCACCTGGTACCGACCCGGTTCACTTAGCCACCTCCAACCCTCTTAATAGATCGAGTGTATTTGGTGCCGGTTGGGGGTCGGGTCAGGACCGGCCGGCGCTAACCTTTTCCGCGGTCTATCAGTCGGATGGAGTGACGCTGGCGCCCAGCCAAGATGTGGTTCAGCCCGGGCAGATTGGCCAGTTCACTATTCCATTCCAGGCACCCAGCCAGCAAGCATCCGGAACCTATCAGGAGTATTTCCAGCCGGTTGCTGAAGGGACCGATGATGGGGCTTTCAATAATCCCGGCACCAACTTTAATGTGGTTGTGGCCAGCTCCAGCGTTGGCACCGCCACTGTTTCTGCTGCGAGTGCCACGTCAATGAACCCCGGCTCGTCGCAACAGTTCACCGCAAGCTTTACCAATACCGGCAACACCACTTGGACCCCATCCAACACAACCTTGATTGGCAACCCGTCGACGCAGTATCAGAGCTTTAAGAGCAGCACCTGGCCCAGCAGTACCGAGGTGGCCACGCTTAACCAGTCTTCGGTTGCTCCGGGAGCCACCGGCACCTTTACCTTTACCCTAACCGCACCTAATAGCGGCGGCAGCTACTACTTGGAGTTAGCACCTTCTAGCGGCAGCAGCTTTTTCTCGCCGGCTCCAGCGGAATATCAAATTAGTGTGGCAGCTCCAGTTTACAGCGACCAATATGTCAGCCAATCGGCCTATCCCTCCCTCTATCCAGGTGGCCAAGCTACCGGCTATTTCGAGTATAAGAATACCGGCAATGTAAACTGGTACGACGATAGCTCAATCGGCTCTGCACCCACTGGGAGCTACCCTATTCACCTGGCCACTTCCAGCCCCATCAACCGCGCCAGCGTCTTTGGGTCGACTTGGGGGGCTAACCAGAATCGGCCAGCCTCAACCTTTGCGGCTGTCTACCAATCGGATGGGGTTACCCTGACCACTAATCAACATGTAGTCCAGCCTGGCCAAATTGCCAAGTTTAGTTTTACCTTTAATGCCAGTGCCAGCCAAGCACCGGGTACCTATCAAGAAGCGTTTCGCCCGATAGCCGAGGGCTCTGCCGACGGTGCGCTCAACGACCCCGGCACCTATTTGGACGTAACGGTAATGCCACAAACCTATACCGCCCAGTATGTCAGCCAGTCGGCCTATCCTACTATTGCTCAAGGCAGCACCGGCACCGGCTACTTCGAATACAAGAATACTGGGAATCAAACCTGGTATGACGACACCGGCCTGTCGGGAGCAGCCAGCGGTACGCTGCCGGTACATCTTGCGACCGGGGAGCCCATCAACCGCGCCAGCGTCTTTGGGTCGACTTGGGGGGCTAACCAGAATCGGCCAGCCTCAACCTTTGCGGCTGTCTACCAATCGGATGGGGTTACCCTGACCACCAACCAACACGCGGTGGCGCCAGGGCAAATTGCCAAGTTTAGTTTTACCTTTACGGCGCCCTCGAATCTACCTACTGGCGTCTACCAAGAAGCTTTCCAGCCGGTACTGGAAGGCAGCGCTAATGGTGCCTTTAGCGACCCGGGCACCTATTTGGACGTGACGGTAATCCCTTAAGCTCACTGAAGCGTTTAACAGCCGTCTCCAAATCTGTTATGATAAAGTCTGTTTAATCCGAGGTTGGTATTGGAATTTTGGAAAAATAAACCGGTTTTAGTCACTGGAGGTCATGGGTTTCTGGGGTCGCACTTGGTTAGCCTGTTGAAAGCCAAGGGCGCCAATGTGGTTGCTCCTACTCACGAGGAATACGATTTGGTAAAACTTGAGGATATACGAGCAATGTATGATCGTTATCCTACGGAAATGGTGATTCACTTAGCGGCGCGCGTCGGAGGTATTGGTGCCAATCAGGAGCATCCTGGTTCATTTTTTTATGAAAACCTGATGATGGGCGCCCAACTCATGCATGAAGCTTATTTGCGCAAGATCCCTAAGTTTGTAGCCCTTGGCACTGTTTGTGCCTACCCGAAATACACACCGGTCCCCTTTAAAGAGGACGATCTTTGGAACGGCTATCCCGAAGAAACCAACGCTCCTTACGGCTTAGCCAAGAAGATGATGTTGGTACAATCCGAGGGATACCGAGAAGAGTATGGTTATGACTCAATCTTCCTGCTACCGGTCAACCTCTATGGTCCCGGTGATAACTTTGACCCAACCACCTCACATGTTATTCCAGCTTTGATTAAAAAGTGCGTGGATGCCGCCAAGAATGGCGACAGCTCCATCGATGTCTGGGGAGACGGTTCGGCCACCCGAGAGTTCTTGTATGTCGAGGATGCCGCCGAAGGCATTGCTTTAGCCGCCGAAAAGTACGACAAGAGCGACCCAGTTAATCTAGGTTCCGCCTTTGAGCTGTCAATTAAGGATACCGTCGGCATTATCGCCAAAGAGACCGGGTTTAAGGGAGAAATTAAGTGGGACACCTCCAAGCCCAACGGCCAACCCCGGCGTAAGGTTGATACCACCCGGGCTGAAAAAGAGTTTGGCTTTAAATCCAGCACCAACTTTGAAGAGGGACTCCGAAAAACTATCGAATGGTATCAGCAAAGCGGGATATAATATAGCCGGCATGCAAACCGAAACCATTATTAGACCACGCAAGCGTCTGGCCATCGATTGGCAGGAGATGTTCACCTACCGTGAGCTATTCTTCTACTTCGCTTGGCGGAGCGTTAAGGTCCGTTATAAACAAACCGCTATCGGGGTGGCTTGGGCTGTCTTGCAGCCATTCATCACCATGATTGTATTCACCCTCTTCTTTAATAAGGCCGTTGGCATTCAGTCGGGAGCTAAGGCCGTGCCCTATGCCATCTTCTCCTACACTGGATTGCTGTTTTGGAACTTTTTTTCGGAAGCGCTCATGCAGGCCGGTACCAGTCTCGTCGACAACCAGGCCATTATCACCAAGATCTATTTTCCCCGAATCATCCCGCCGCTGTCTTCGACCATTGTGGCGCTCATAGATTTTGGGTTTGCCTCTTCAATCTTCGTCGGCCTGTTGTTTTACTACCACTTTACGCCCAGCCCACTCGGTTTGGTCTTGTTTATTCCGGCTATCATTCTGACCTTTGTGACAGCGGCCGGGCCGGGAATGTTTCTATCGGCCTTGAACGTCAAATACCGCGACGTGAAGCAGGCGCTGCCTTTCTTGATTCAAACCGGGCTGTTTGTAACGCCGGTGATTTACCCGGTTAGCGAGGTGCCGCACCGCTTCCAATGGATTCTCTACCTGAACCCCATGACCGGTATTATCAACGCCATGCGCTCCGGCTTTTTGGGGACCGCGCCAATCAACTGGCCACTAACGGGGCTTTCGATAGCGGTAGCGGTGATCGGCTTTGGCATTGGACTATACTACTTTAAGGGCCGCGAAAAAGAGTTCGCGGATATCATATGAGTCAGCCTACGATTGAGGTTACCGGCCTCGCCAAAGTCTACAATATCGGCCATGAACGGCAGGCCGCTCCCGGCACTATGACTTTCCGTGACACCCTGGTCCGCGTAATCCACAAGCCCATTGAATTGATCACCGGACACAAAATCAAAAAAGAGAAGTTCTGGGCGCTTAAGGGAGTAGATTTTGAAGTACTGCCGGGAGACGTTATCGGCATTGTCGGCCGTAACGGCTCGGGCAAATCGACGTTGCTGAAAATCCTCTCGCGAATTGTTGAGCCGACCGAGGGCCAGGCTATTCTGCGCGGCAAGGTTGCCAGCCTCCTCGAAGTCGGCACCGGCTTCCACCCTGAGCTGACCGGCCGTGAAAATATTTTCTTTAATGGCGCCATTCTTGGCATGAGTCGGAAAGAAATCCGGGATAAGTTCGACGAGATTGTGGAGTTCTCGGAAATTGAGCAGTTCCTCGATACGGCCGTGAAATTTTACTCCTCCGGTATGTACGTCCGGCTGGCCTTTGCCGTGGCCGCCCACCTCGATCCGGATATCCTCATCATTGACGAGGTCTTGGCCGTGGGCGATGCTGCTTTCCAGGAAAAATGCCTAGGTAAGATGAAAGATGTGGCGAGCAGCGGCCGCACCGTGTTATTCGTCAGCCATAATATGGCCTCGGTTAAGGAGCTCTGCACCAAAGCTATTTGGATGGAAAAAGGCGAGATTAAGGAGCAGGGCGACCTGGAAACGGTTACCAGTCATTATGTGGGCTCTTCAGCCTCTGAAAGCGGCGACTTGGCGAAAGAGCAACGGGTGTCGGCCGTCACCGGGGAGGCTAAGATTAGCCGTATCGCAGTATCTAATGAAAGTGATAAAACCGACGTTATTGACTCCAAGCAACCGATGCAGATCACCTTTGAGATTGAGGCTAAGGAGCCGGTTAAAAACGTGCTGGTACACTGTGGGCTCAACTTTGCCGGCCGCACCGTGTTGCGTTTCATGTCGGAGTTTACCGACACCACCTTCGACCTTAAAAAGGGCAAGAACACTCTCACCTGCACCGTCAAACCGACCAACCTGGCCGGCGGCGTCTATTCGCTTGATGTCAGCATCTTGCACCCCGGCCATGAGATCATCGGGCACATCGATGAGGTCCCGGATGCCGTCACCTTTACCGTTGCCAACTACAAAACCCCGGCCGGTGGGCACCAAGTCAACCAACCGGAAGCCTATTTTTACGCTGACCACACATGGCAACAAAAGTAAGCCCGATTCCGACCCAGTACCAACCCTACTTTAAAGACGTTGATCCGCTGTTCTACAAAAAATATGTCGTCTGGGGGTTGCGTAGCCACAAGCGCGACACCTTTCGCTACATTATGCACCACTTTTACGAAACCCTGGTGGCGCTCGGTCTGAACGTCGAATGGGTGGACGACGATCCGGGGAATGCTGGCGTCATTACCAAAGACACCCTCGTAATCTGCCCCAACATGGCGGCCAAGCACCTGCCAATCGTCAAAGA
>DATKHK010000053.1:0-2482 GCA_035510255.1 Saccharimonadales bacterium (SeqCode)
AGATTGTGCTGCGGATTTGGCTGGCCGCAGTGCCGGCAGTACCGATTCTCCCCCACCGAACTCATGCCGCGGCGGACATCCGCCCGCGTCGCTTGGTCATACAAGATGAAAATACCGACGTTAACCGCGAATGCCACAAACACCGCCAGCAGCACTGCCGCCGCCTGCCCAAAGAACAGCCCGCCGTCATAGAGGGCATGCAAGCCAACCGCCCCCAAAAACCCTGCTACCGGCGTCCACCACCGGGCTTTTAGAACCTTGCGCCGGGCAACCGTAAAGCCGAATAGGCTGCTTAAGCCGGCATGCATGAACGGTCCGCTGACAATCCGGGCAATGCCAATACCGGGTCCAAAAATTAGGGTGTAGCCAATATCTTCAAGCAACCCGAAGACCGTGCCACTAATCCCATAGTAAATGATGCCGTCGGTGAGTTCATTGAAGTAGCCGCGCCGGTAAATGAAGGCGGTTAACGGCAACGCCTTGGCCGATTCCTCGATTAGCCCGACCAATAAACAGTCGACGGCGATCACACCAAGCGGCAGGTTGCTATGGTTGCCGCTGGCAAATCCCGGCGAAAGCACCCACCCTTCAACCACCACCCCAATCACCACCGCAACCGCGCCCAGTACGCCGGCCAAACGCAGAGCTCCCACCGGCTCCTTGGGTCCGCGATCATGGTGCGTAAAGTAATAGATTACCCACCCCGCAATCGCGATTTGAATCAGAATTATAATTAGGTAGCTAGCGTGCATGGGGGAAGCTTATCTCACGTTGCCATGGGTGGTTTAGTAATAAGCACAAGCGCTTTAACCAATGGATTAATCGACAAGAAAGACGATCTGACCTAAGGTCCAGATGAGGTAAATATTGAGGGTAAGGCCTCCAAACGACCCAACCAACGCAATAATGCCGGCAGCACTAGATGGGCTAGTAATAAATCCTTGAAACCAGCCTAGCCACAGTGACAGTAAAAGGGTTACCGAAAGCACCAGCATAATTAGAAACCCGATCGCTAACGCGACCTGGGCTGCCAGCAGCTTAGCCCGCCAGGCCCAGCTAGGATGGCCGACAAATTCGGTTTGAGTCACCACATCATTACGGGCGGCAACCAGTGCCTTCACCAGCGCCAAGCCACAAACGTAAGCAATGAGGGCCACACCAAGCCAGAAAATACCGATTCCCACCACCCGAAGAGCTGTCAGTTTATCCAGATAATTCAGATAGCTCTCATAGGCCGTCTGTGCTTGGTCCCTATGTATATGCGCCACTTGTAGCAGCCCCTGATACGGGAGGTTACCAAAAGCCACCACCAAAATGAGAGCGGCAATCGCAATGCAAGTTATGACTTGGCCAAACGACGGCACAATGATTTGGCGCAGCTGCTGCTCGTTCATACTCTTAGTATAACTTATGCTTAATCGCTTCGCAGCAGGATTACTAGTAGCTGACGGTGGTAATCGTCGGCACCACCTCATACCAGGTTGTGCCGCGATTAAAGGCGATCGGCTTACCGCTGGCATCGAGCAGCTGGGTTTGGGCGCTGTCAGAGCTCTTATTCCAGGTGCCCTGGGTCACACCCCCATCTTCAAACACTAGGGCTTGGCCCTGACCAATTAGGTTCATGTCGGTCTCCGGCTTGCCGTCGGCTTGGGTCGCGTATGAAGTCGGCACAAACTCCACCACCACGTTTTTTACCTGGATCTGTTGGCCGGTATTGCGCTCAATGTGTGGGGTGCCACCCATAATCCGCAGATAGTCATCAGCGGTCGGATTGAAGTTGTACTGGACTGAATAAGGTTCCGAAGAAAAGTTGATCTTAATGGTGGGATGGGTCGGCTTGGCTTCCGGCTTGTCGGCCTTGCGCGGCAGCGGCTTAAAGGTTGGCGCACTGGCAAAACCCAGCTTGGTATCCAGCGCCGACAGGTCCTGGGCGTTGGTGTAAAGGTTGTGGGGTGCCGCGCGGTCGGTGGTGCGGAAAAAGTAGCTGCCATCATATACCAGCGCGTTGATATCCTTGAGCCCGGATGTCGGCACCGCCTCGAGCGCCGGCTGGCTACCACCGGCGTGGGCCACCGGAATACCATACTCCAGCCCCCAATCCAGATAGTATGGCCGCAAGCTACGGACCGGCCCAATACTGGGCGGTAAGGGCTCCTGAAAAATTGCTAAAAATCGAGTGATGCCGCCCTCGGCCAGGGCCTCATAGACCACCCCGGCCTCCCCTAGCCCGGATTGAGGACGGGCGTCGGGGTAGAGATTCTCGATCATTACGCCAATTACCGGCTGCTGCGCCGCCGCTTTGGTAGGCGCCTTCAATCCGGTTAGCGGATCATAAATGGGTGCGGGCGGCTTTGGTTTCGCAACCACGGCTTGGGGTTTTGGCGCCGGTTTAGCATCGCCGACTAGCTTCCACCAGACACCGCCGCCAGCCAGTAGCAACACCACGGCCACAGCGGTTAGTTGCACCCAACGCCTACGGTAC
>DATKHK010000054.1:0-2942 GCA_035510255.1 Saccharimonadales bacterium (SeqCode)
CCGCAGGAGCGCGGCGCCTACTTGGCAGAGCTAGCGGCGCAAACCCGGGTGGCTGCCCGCGCCAATCCCGCGGCTGGTGACTCCTTGGCCGCCACCCTGCGCCTGCAGCTGCGCTTGCAAGCCAATGTTAACCCCAAAACCGCTTTTGAAGCGCTGGCGGTCGAGCTATCATGATCGCGATCCTGTTTTTGGCGGTTGTTAGTTTCTATCTGTATCGGCTGATGGGTGGCGCCCCTCGCTTGCATGTCCGTCGGCCGCAGCCAATGCAAGCCGCTACCACCAAGATCAACGAGCTGGCGGAGTACGCCGGGCACATGCTGGCCAGCAACAAGTACACCGGCGCCGAAAAAATCTACCTGCAGATCCTCAAGATTGACCACCGCCATACCGCCACCTACAGTCGGCTGGGGAAGGTTTACATGGCAATGAAGAACTCCAGCGACGCCATTGAGTGCTTTCAGGTTGCCACCCAGCTCTCGCCGGATGAGCCCACCTTTTACAACCTGGGAGTGGCTTACTATGAGAACCGCAACCCCATGAAAGCGATTGCCGCCTTCGAGAAGGCCACCATGTTTGGGTCGTCGGCCCGCACCTATGTGGGGCTGGCTAAAAGCTACAACCGGATGGGGGATGGTGAGCATATGGTTAGCTCACTGGAGCAGGCGGCCGAACTCGACCCCACCGCGCGGGTACTCTGGTTGCTCCACGACGCCTACGAGGCGGCCGGGCGCAGCGACGAGCTACCGGCAGTGATCCGCCGCATCCGTAAGGCCGACCCCAAGGATTTACGGCTGCGGGCCATGCCAAAGCGCCCAAAAGCCCGCGCTACCGCCGCCGCCAAGCCTAGCAGAACTTGAAAAAAGGCTGTGTTAAGTGGTATGCTAACAGGATTGAAACGCCAATTGGCGGTCATTTTTATGCCCAGGTAGCTCAGCGGTAGAGCACTTCCATGGTAAGGAAGGGGTCACGAGTTCAATCCTCGTCCTGGGCTCCATGCGGATCATTCATATATGCCGGGTTACCCAAGTGGCCAACGGGGGCTGACTGTAAATCAGCTGGTGTACGCCTTCGGGAGTTCGAATCTCTCACCCGGCACCAAAATACATACCATACTGATGTCCGACGTACGTCTGTGCCGACGTAGCTCAACGGTAGAGCAACAGTTTTGTAAACTGTAGGTTGCGGGTTCAATTCCTGTCGTCGGCTCCATATAACCTGATTTTCAAACGATTTAATGAGGATTTAATGAAATGCCTAAGCGAAACCGTCCCTATTTTGCGCTGGAATGTAGCGAGTGTCACAACCGCAACTACACCACCAGCAAAAACCCCCGCAACACCACCGACCGGTTGGAGCTAAAAAAGTTCTGCCGTCACGATGGTAAGGTGACCTTGCACCGCGAAAGCAAGTAAGCGCAGCAGTAGCGGTTTGATACAATACGGGCAGGCTCCAGCGGCGGGCCTGTCTGCCATGAAGGGGTGTAGCTCAGCTGGCTAGAGCGTCGGTCTCCAAAACCGAAGGTCGCGGGTTCGATCCCTGCCACCCCTGCCAATAGTACTTATACTTTCATTTTTGATCACTTTTATGGTATAAATCAATCCCACCTTGACAATCTAGCCATACATCCTTGAAGGAGGTGATACCCATGGATAAAGCCCAGCAAGAAGCGGAAGATGCCCTAAAGGCCTGGGATGACGACGTCACAGAAGTCGGCGAACCGGAAGTCAAGACCAGTACACCAACTGGAGCCAGCGCTATAATCGGCTCCACCGGCCGGCAAAAGCCGTGGGAAAAGCAGGTAGAAGCGGAAAGGGAACGGTTTGAACCAAGAGCGTCATCCTCGACCCCGCAGTCGGTTTACTCTTCGACTACACCATCCACAACGCGGCGCCCAACCCGTAAATTTAACTTCGGGGAGTGGGTATCGAGCTGCATTGGATGCTCACTCTTCATGCTGATACCCGACATTTGGGTCTCGGTTTGGATTCGTGCGATCGTTATCAGTGGAACGGCTCCTTTCAGTTTCAAGTTCTACTTTATTCTGTCTGGTATTCTCGGGGTCATGGGCGGTACCATCATGAGCCTTTGGAATATGAGCTTTTGGGATATTTGACGAGGTGAAGCAGGGAGTTAGCCTAGCAAGCAAACACCCCGCCGGCTTTTTGGTTGGCGGGGTGTTTTAGCATTAGGTTCTCTTTGGCTTTCGTCCTTTTGGACTCATCAGCGCAAGTACACTTGCGGAGCCAGGCGGCGAGGAGTTAAAAACCCCTCGCCGCCGATAGACACCATCGGTGCCTGTTGTAGAGCTGGCATTACTCAGCTCGTGGTTAGTTTTGGCCAAAGCCTCCTAGGGCAGCTTCTGAGTGACCCTGGCCACCTTCAATCAGCCCAACGGCTGATTTACTAACCATCTCGAACGCTCGGCGGATCTCACTAGGTGAGTTGCCGGGTGTTAGGATCGCTTGATCCGGGAGGCCCATTTCCTTGAATACTTTGCGGAAATCGGTCCCACGTTCATCCTTGATGCCCATGCCGAAGATGGCATGTATCTCGGTGTGCAATAGTCCCTGTACCATTGTGTGAATGCTGGCCGGCGTGTGTTCCCGGGAATGTTCGTCAGCACCATCGGTGACTACTACCGTTATGGCTTTTGTGACCTGTACTCCACCCTGCTCGTACTCAGCTATCTTGGCCGCCACACCGGTAAGTGTGACCGCTACCTGATCGTAGAGTGGGGTTCCGCCCGTCGGGTGGTAGTTGTCATCAGAGAGAGTGGGCGTTTTCTCAACCGGGCTATAGGGATATAGCACGCCATATTCACTCCCATTGATCGGGTTCAGGAATCGACAGCTCATCACTGCCGTAGCCGCCTCCTTACTCTCCATGATCGACGAACGTATCAGGTTAGACCCGGATCGGACCGCCTCAGCATTTCCAAGCAC
>DATKHK010000055.1:0-6847 GCA_035510255.1 Saccharimonadales bacterium (SeqCode)
ATAAAGGCTGTATCAGTCTTAACATTTACCGTCAGGGGTGGTGCCTTGAGCTGCTTCAGGGTCGTCAAGCCAGTAACGAACTGTCGGTTAGCTCGGTCAATTTCTTTACTCAAAACTGCATACAAACCATTTCGCTCAGCGGTAATTGACTTACCCCCGCCGCTGTTTAAGCTCAGGTTCCTGGCGTATTCGAGACTACGGATATATGAGCTAACTATCAAATGGACGAGTGTAATCTCGCTAGCGGTTGTACAGTCGTACTCTTTTATTAGCTGGTTGGCTAACTCAATGGAGTATGGCTGATAGTTTTCGTCACTGGTGGCAATGGCGAGCAAGAAATGGGTATCAAGGCTGGTGACAGCAAGGCCAGCTTGTATTAACTCCCTGACCCTACCCTCTTCTTCTTTAAAGGGCTCACCCTCAGCCCTAACCGCCAACATAGTACCTAGTTTTCTGGTTACATCGCTTGGGTCAATGCCCGTCCATACACCAGTACGGAGAAGCTCTCTAACCTCCTGGTCGGTGTAGTGCTTGGCTGGGAGGTTCTTGGCTCCAGACTTAACTGGCTTCTTTCTAGCCACTACGGCTCACCATTGGTTTAGTGCTACTCCCGTAGTACCAAGCTCGGAGGCTTCCCTGAAAACCTGATACCACCCCACAAGCTCCTTCTTGATTAGGTTCCACTGAGATAAACTCAAGTCCACCAGCAATTATTCGCAATCGGATTGACGCGAATCTGCTTCGAGTGCATTATAGAGCAACTAGAAGCACCTGTAGCACCTACCTATACCCAATGTAAGGAGCTGGCGACATGAATCGCATCCTCTTGTGGTTCAAGGGAGCCGTTCCATGGCTCCGACATCAAGCGGTAACGCAGCCAATCAGGAATAACCGAAGCCTTGAGGCGGTCCAAGAAGACACGGCCAGACAGGTGAGCTTGAACCGGATACACGCGCTGCTCTTTGCAGTTTTGGGGCTTGTTGTCCTGCTGGCCGGTTACTGGCTGAGCAGCAGTGGCGCCCTATCCCACTTTCACTATCGGCAGTTGGTGATTTATGGGTGTTATGGCGAGGGAGTTGTTTTGCTAGCCTCCTCGGCGATAGCAACGCGAATGTCCATAAAGGCTTCTGAAAAATACCGCAAACTCAAAACCTCGCTCCGCTAGCGGTGGCACTCCTCAGTGAGTCGCTGCCGTTAGTGGAGCATCGCCGCTATTATTATGTACTAGCAGATTTACCACTTGGCAGGCATTAATCATAAGCGTTATAATCAAGTTACAACTAAATGAAAGGGGGTGATCCTTGCAAAGTCCTAGATCTAACGGGCGTCGCATAATTATCATGGAGGTACTCGCCCCCTAATTCATTTTCAGACGTCTATGTAGGCAAACCGGCTCCCCTTTCGGGAGTCGGTTTTATTTGGCGGTGGGAGTAATTTTGGCGGTACAAAAAGCGCAGCGGCTGGCTCCGACCGGCACCTCACTCAAGCACTCTGGGCATTTGCGGGTAGTGGGGTCAACCGGGCGCTTACGGCGGTTGCTCAGGGCAATAAACTTGTTTACTGGGGTGACCACCAGGAAGAACACCACGGCCGCCAGGATAATAAAGGCGACCAGCGCGTTCAAAAAATCGCCATAGAGGAACTGGCTATGATGGATGGTGAATTTAAGTGAAGCAAAATCTGGTTTGCCACCGATGGCCGCGATTAAGGGCGTAATCAAATCCCGGACTAGAGCGTTTACCACCGCCGTAAAGGCCGCGCCAATCACTACCGCTACCGCCAGATCCACAACGTTGCCGCGGAGAATGAATTTTTTAAACTCCTGTATCATGTCGCTATCCTCCTAGTTACTCCCCTAGTCCCAGCTAAAGACGCGGAAGGCCGCGGCGTAAATAATAATAGTCCAGACAGCCAGCAAGGCAAGCTGCGGCCCGAGATCGGTAAAGGTTTTGCCCTCGGTGAGGATCATGCGTAAACCGTCAACAATCGGCGTCAGCGGCAAAAAGGCCGAGATGTGCTGTAACCACTCCGGCATTAGATACCGCGGGAAAAAGGTGCCAGAAAGAAACATCATCGGAAACGATACGATATTGGAAAGCGGTGCCGCCGCGCGGACGTTTTTGGCCCAGCCGCCAACACCTACACCAATGCCAAAGATAGTGACCGCACCAAACAAAGCGTAGAGTATAAACACCAGATAATTGCCCTCCATGTGGAAGTGAAAGAGGTAGGTAGCGACTAAGAACATGCAGGTAATTGAGAGTATGCCGGTAAGAAGCGACGAAAGCATGTAGGAAATAATGAACTGCGATGGATGCAGCGGCGTTACCCGCAGGCGAGTTAGGGCGCCGGTGTTTTTTTCCGCCGGTAGCGTATTGACCGGCCCAAAGATACCGAGGCCCAGAATTGAAAAGCCCAATAGCCCCGAGAAAATGTAATCAAAGGAAGTCAGGCCGTTTTGGTCGGTGGACTGCGACGCCACCGTTAGTGGTGGGGATATATGAGTCAGCTTAGCGTTCACGCCACCTAAGATACTCTGAAGGATTGAGGCCACCGCCTGGCCGGTTTGGGGACTGCTCTCGCTGTAATAGACGTCTACCTGGCCATTCGGCAGGTGGTTGGCACCCGGCTCCCCAAAGGTCGGTGGTAGCTGGATAATCGAATCAAGCTGGCTTTGGTTCATCTTCTCCTTGGCATCATCAAGATTGGTAACTCCCGACTGCACCTTAAAGATGCTGGATTTACCGATCATGCTGACGAACTGCTGCGAGAATGTGGTCTTGGAGTCATTGATTACGGCTACTTTAAAGGAGGTGTTATTACTTTTGCCAAACAGGCCGCCAAAGATAAACAGGAAGATTAGCGGGAAGAAGATTGAGAAAAAGATGGCGGTGCGATTTCGGAAATAGCGCCGAGTCAGTAGTACGGTCAATCGAGAAATAGCAAAGAAGTAATCGCGCATATTAGTCCCGCAGGCCCTTTCCAGTTAGGTCAATAAAGACGTCTTCCAGTGAAGCCTCCTGAACTTTGGTATGCGGCTTAAATCCACGCTTTAGGAGCGCCTCAACCAGCTTGGTCGGTGTATCAAAGGCAATGATTTTACCGGCATCCATGATTGCCACCTGGTCACACAGCACCTGCGCCTCCTCCATATAGTGGGTGGTCAGGATTACCGTGACGCCTTCCTTCTGGATCTGCCGCACCAAGTCCCACAAGTGATGGCGGGCCTGCGGGTCAAGACCGGTGGTCGGCTCATCCAGGAACAGTAGCTTGGGCTGGTGCACCAAGGCTACCGCAATGCTAAAGCGCTGACGCTGGCCGCCGGAGAGGTGCTCTGGATAGCTTTTGGCCTTGTCGGCCAGATCAACTCTCTTTAGTAAGGCAATGGAGTCGATGTGACTCCCGTACATGGCGGCAAAGGCCACCAACAGCTCAGCTAGCGTACAGTTTTCAAAAAAAGCCGAGGATTGGAGCTGCACGCCAATAATCCGCTTAACGCCAAACGGGTCCTTGGCCACATTAATGCCGTCAACCATAATTGTGCCGCCATCGATTTCGCGCAATCCCTCGATCATTTCCAGGGTGGTGGTCTTACCGGCGCCGTTGGGCCCTAGAATACCAAGCACCTCGCCGGGTGCGACTTCAAAGCTTACGCCGTCAACCGCTACAAACTCGCCATAGTGCTTCTTGGCATTTTTAACTGTGAGGATGGGGTCTGCCATTACCGGGCATTATAAAGGCAAAGCGGCCAACCTGCCAAATAAGCCAAATAAATTGGAGGCGATTACCTTCTTTCAAAACTCATACACTAATGTGTGTATGATCCGCGTACGATTCTACACACATTAGTGTAGCAATTATGAAAGATAGTTTTGGGCTCCAAAAACTAGCGAATTATTTCATATTTACTTAATCTGTCTGGCAGATAATGGAAGCTATGCGTGTACAGGTCGAGATAGCTCGTGAGGTTAAAATTGCTGCCGAAGTTCAGGCCGTAAGCTTGGGCTACCCGTCATTAGCGATTATGTTACGAGTGATAGCTACTGGGCTAGCCCACGACTACCATGCTTCGGGGCAGAGTCTGCCACCTCTCGACACGCCTTCCGCCACATCGAGCGCCAACGCTATCGCTCAAGCTGCGCTGCCCAAAAGTACCCTACTACCGCCACCTGAACAGTTTACGCACTGGCCTGACCACTTTGGCCCCGAGTTGGCCCAAGACGACCCCGCCCTTTATCGTCTGTTAATTGAAACCGGCCAAGTTTATTAAGTCCAACCAAAAAACCGCTCGCTAGGAGCGGCTTTGGCGAAAGAAGGGGGTTTAGCCTTTCTTCAAGATCGGCAGGCCAGTGCGGGGGTTTTCCACCACAATGTAGCCACCGGGCAATGCGTCAATGGCACCATCCTTTACCTCACGGGCAAAGAAGTAGATGCGCTGAACGCGGCCACCCTTCAGGGTAACATCGCGCTGATGCAGATAATATGTTTGACCTTTCGAGTTCACGTGCGAGAAAGCCACTTGATATCCTCACTTAATTACTACTGTGTCCCAGATTAAGCTAACGGTTGCCAGCTTGTCAACGGTGGTTACCTGAAAAGCTGGATTTTTCAGATGTAATTATTTGCCAATAAAATCGGTTCCGACTTGTGGGTGCTGGCGTAATACCGTATAATCCTGATATATAATGCTAGTGGTAATTTAAGTGGAGTTTACATGGAACCTCGACGCAATAGTAGTTCTAATTCCAGCCAGCCTCAACCGTCAACCGTGCTGAAAACGCGCAAAGAGGGTGGCGGCGGAATCAACATCCTTAACACGATCTTAGTTGTCTTACTGATCATCACATCAGTCGTAGCAACCGCTTACCTGATCTTACGGCTGAACACCGATGCCGGCAGCCAGAGCGCGGTTAAAAGCAAGCAATACCAGGCGCTCTTCCTGACCAATGGCCAGGTCTACTTCGGTCACCTGACCAATGTCGATAAGGGCTATGTCTTGCTGACCGACATCTACTATCTGCAGGTGCAGCAAACCGTCCAGCCGAGCTCATCTAGCTCTAGCTCGAACAACCAGCAAGTTTCGCTGGCCAAGCTCGGCAATGAGCTGCATGGACCGGAAGATGCTATGTACGTAGCACACGATCAGGTACTCTTCTGGGAGAATCTCAAGAATAGCGGCAAGGTTGTCCAGGCCATTACCGCCTATCAAAGCAGCCATCCTGGCACCAATTAGCTAGCCTAGCACTATCCAATAAAGCCCCTGTTTAAGGGGCTTTTTGGTTGCAGTCTGGGCAAGCGGCTGTGTTACTCTTATGTATATATGAATTGACGGAGGTGCTGTGGCTGAAGCCGCTATCAGTAGTAAGCGTAAATGGGGAGGCTTAGCGGTTCTTAGCCTAGCCCTGGCCATTGTCGTTATCGACCAAACCCTGATTAACGTTTCATTACGGACAATCGTCAAGGACCTGCACACCACGGTGCATTCACTGCAGTGGGTGATTACCGGCTACGCTTTGGTACTCAGCGCCTTTACCATTGCCGGCGGACGGCTGGGTGACCTGTTTGGCCGCAAGCGCATGTTTATGCTGGGTGCCGTGATATTTGCCTGTGGCGCTATTACCGCCGCTACCGCCCCTAACGTTACCCAGCTGTTGCTTGGCGCATCGATAATTGAGGGCCTGGGGGCAGCCCTGATGCTACCGGCCACCTCATCATTAATTCTGGCCAATTTCCGCGGACATGAGCGGGCGATTGCCTTTGGGGTATGGGGCGGTACCGCCGGGGCGGCGGCTTCGGTTGGCCCGCTTGTTGGTGGCTACTTGACCACCTACTACAGCTGGCGCTACGGCTATGGCATCAACCTAGGTATCGTTACGGTCTTACTGCTGTTTTCCTGGTTGGTTACCGACTCTCGAGAGAACCTGCGCAAACCGGAGATCGATTTTGTGGGAATTTTCCTCTCTGCCCTGGGACTAGCTTCGGTGGTGTATGGCGTCGTGCAATCTTCGGTGGATGGTTGGTACCGGCCCAAGGATCCGGCCAACCTGTTCGGGCATGTGGTTAACCTGGGCAACCACTCAGAGGTACCGTTCGTGATCGCTTTTGGCATTATGATACTCATTATATTTGTACTGTGGGAAGCGATTGTGGGGCTGCGTGGCAAGACGCCGCTGGTTTCCTTACGAATGTTTACTAATGGACCGTTTGTAGCTGGCATTATTACCATGGGGGTTGTAGCCATGGGGCAGTTTGGCGCTATTTTTGCGCTGCCGGTCTTCTTCCAAGCCGCCCGTGGTCTGGACGCCTTCCATACCGGCTTGGCCTTCCTGCCGTTTACCCTAGCCGCCTTTTTTGCCGCGCCGATTTCGGGATTCTTAAGCTCCAAACACCTTCCACCCAAATACTTGGTAGTCACCGGCCTGATTATCGACGCCGTAGGACTATATATGGTTCATAATGGCCTCACGGCGACGGCGACGGCCGCTACACTGCGGCTGCCTCTGCTCGTCTTCGGAATTGGCTTTGGCATGGCCTTTGCCCAAATTGCCAACCTGACGCTATCGGCCGTGAATGTGCAGCAGGCTGGGGAGGCCTCTGGCTTGAATAACACCTTCCGCCAGCTAGGTGCCACCTTTGGTAACGCGGTGATCGGTTCAGTCTTGATTTCTACCCTGATGGCCAACTACTCCGCCGATATCCAATCGAGCACGGTACTGCCGGCACAGTTGAAACCGAGCATCCAAGCGGGGGCGGAGACGGCGGTCCAGAGTTTGGGACAGAGCAGCGCGGTCGGTAACTCGGGTGGGCGGCCGGTGCCTCCCGCCATTACCGCCGAGCTGACCCGGAT
>DATKHK010000056.1:0-2820 GCA_035510255.1 Saccharimonadales bacterium (SeqCode)
AGTGAGTTTGGACAAGTTTAGAACAAGAACTTAAGATTGATGCAGGCAGCATGATATTTGTTTTCCCTAGAAGGTTACTTATGTTTTGCTGCCTATTTTAATGTACTAATGGTTATTTTGGAGTAAGTGCAGGTGGTTCAGATACAGTCAGTGTATGTTTGCCCACAAAGACATTAACTGGTTCCATATGACTTTACGTAGGTATAAATAATGCCTTTGCAAAGCCAAATAATTGCTGGTGATCCCACGGGGATTCGAACCCCGGTTGCCAGGATGAAAACCTGGTGTCCTAACCCCTAGACGATGGGACCATACCGCAATTGTAACCGTGATATGGTAGCGCAGACAGGGTATTTTCTCAAGTCGGCAGGTTGCTATTGCGGCCAGGCGGCTCGGCTCGTCATAATAGGGCCATGGTGAGCACATGGCATTACTACCTAGTTTAAAACGCACTAAAATTGTGGTTACGGTCGGGCCGGCGTCGGACGACTTCGACGCGATGCAGGCAATGGTCCGCGCCGGCGCCAACTGTATTCGTTTGAATATGTCGCATAGTACGCCGGAGGAGTCAGCGCTGGTGGTTAAGCAGGCGCGCAGCATATCCACCAAGCTGAACAAGCCGTTGGCTATAATTGTGGATTTGCAGGGTCCGAAAATTCGGCTAGGGCAGCTGCCGGCCGAAGGGTTGGTACTGCGGGCCGGCAGTGAGTTGACCTTTGCTTACGGCGATAGCTACAGCGAAGGCAAGCCGATCCCGGTCCAGCACGATATTGCCAAGTATGTGAAGGCGGGGCAGCCGTTGTTTTTGCGCGACGGTATGGTGGAGATTCGGGTTGCCAAGGTGAGGGGCGGGGTAATCTCCGGCAAGGTGCTAAACAATGGCATGGTCTACTCCAAGCAGGGCATCAACCTGCCCGATACCGATTTTGGCGGTGATATTATTACACCGAAGGATATCGAGGATATTGCCTTTGCGGCGGCGCATGATGTGGATTATGTGGCGCTATCGTTTGTGCAGAAAGCCAAGGATATTCAGGGGCTGCGCCAGCGCCTAAGGCGCTTAAATGCTGACTGCGGAATTATTGCCAAGATTGAAACCAAAGTGGCAGTGGCCAACCTGCGGGAAATTATTCAGGCCGCCGACGGCGTGATGGTGGCACGCGGTGACCTGGCGGTGGAGACCAAGCCGGAGCAGGTGCCGATCATCCAGAAACAGATTATTGATTACGCCCGGGAGTGTCAGAAACCGGCGATTGTGGCCACCCAAATGCTGGAATCAATGATTAACGCGCCGCAGCCGACCCGTGCCGAGGTCAGCGATGTCTCGACGGCGGTGGTGCAGGGCGCCGATGCCGTCATGCTGTCCGGTGAATCGGCGGTGGGCAAATATCCGGTGGAAGCGGTGGCGCTGATGCGGCGGATTATTACCTATACCGAAGCCAACCGCTTCGATAGTATTGCCGCCACCAGTTTTGGCGACCAGACCCAATCCAACGCCATTTCGGCGGCGGCTATTACGCTGGCCAACCAAATTGGAGCACGGCTGATTTTGGCCGAGACCTCTTCGGGGCAGACCGCCCGTAATCTCTGCTCGTTTCGCCCGGAGCCGCTGATTGTAGCGGTGACGCACCAGGCGCGGGTGTATAACCAGATGGCGCTCATGTGGGGGACACGCTCATATTTAGTGAAGAATCCCGCCAAGGTTACCGAGGAGGTGATCCGGATGCTGCGCCAGGAGCTGGGCGTGACGCAGGGCGAGGTGATTATCCGGGCGTCCGGCAAAAATCCGGGTGTGGCCGGCGGTACTGATACGCTGCGGATAGAGGTTATTTGAGCGCGGGCGGGTTCGGCCCGGTTTGGAGTAATCAGGGGTTAAGCATTACAATAATACTATGAAGCTCAAAACGGTTCGCGACCTGGCGCCCAAGCATAAGAAGGTGCTCCTCTGCGTTGACTATAATGTGCCGGTCTCGAGCGGTATTGTGGGGGATCCACAACGGATAGAGGCGTCGTTTGCAACCATTCGCTACCTGCTTGATCGGGATTGCAGCATTGTGCTGGTGAGCCATCTGGGGCGGCCGAAGGGTAAGGTAGTGCCGGAGTTGAGCCTGGCGCCGGTCGCTAAGAAGGCCAGCGAAATGCTGGGGCAACAGATTACCTTTGTGCCGGATTGCGTCGGGCCGGAGGCTAAGGCGGCCGCCGCGGCTTTGCAGCCCAAGGAAATTATCTTATTGGAAAATACCCGCTTTCATCCGGGCGAAGATGCCGACGACCCGGCCTTTGCCAAGGAGCTGGCTAGCTTGGCCGAGGTATATGTGGATGACGCATTTGCCAACCTGCACCGGGCGCATGCCTCGATTGTCGGGGTGACCAAGTACCTGCCGAGCGCGGCCGGGTTACTGGTCGAAAAAGAGGTGATGACGATTACCGGCGCGTTGAAACATCCGGTGCGGCCGCTGGTGGCGATTGTGGCGGGCGCCAAGGTCTCGACCAAGATTGAGGTACTCGATAACTTAATTAAGCATGTTAACCGGCTGCTGATCGGGGGCGCTATGGCTAACACGTTCTTGGCCGCGACTGGGCATCCGGTCGGCAAGAGCGAGCATGAGCCGGAGTTGTACGATGAGGCCAAGCGGATTATCAAGGACGCCGAGGCGTCCAATGTCGAGCTCATTTTGCCGCAGGACGTCATGGTTTCTAAGTCGACTGAGCACGGTCCGGATCACCTGGTAGCCCTGGATGGGGTTGCCAAGGATGATTATATCGTTGATATTGGCCCTAAAACCGTGGCTGAGATCCTCAATCCGCTGAGCTTTCATG
>DATKHK010000057.1:0-2482 GCA_035510255.1 Saccharimonadales bacterium (SeqCode)
TCGACCGCGCTTGAGCGCACTAGGGTCTCAGTGATTTCCAGTGCCTGCTCGCCAGTATCCGGCTGCGAAACCAAAAGATCGTTAAGCTTGACACCGATTTTACCGGCATACTCCGGATCCAGGGCATGCTCGGCATCAACAAAGGCGGCTAAGCCTCCCCGTTTCTGCACTTGCGCCACCGCATGTAAGGCCAGAGTGGTCTTTCCGCTGGATTCCGGGCCGTAAATTTCCAGAATCCGCCCTTGCGGATAGCCGCCGCCTAGCGCCAAATCCAGTGATAAGCTACCGCTCGGGATGGTTTTAACATTAATGCGGTGGGCATCACCCAGTTTCATGATCGACCCACTGCCAAACTGCTTCTCAATTTGGCTAACCGCCAGATCCACGGCCTTCAGCCGAGCGGTTTTTTCGTCCTTACTCATCGAGGATTTGGCCTCTTCCACGGTATCTTGTTTCTTTTTAATCTTAACTGCTTCTGTCATTGTAGCACGCCTCTTGATTAGTTTTTCTTCACTGCTTCGAGTGTAGCGAATGCATATTAAATTCTTATGAATTCGCCCACTTTTTTCGCAAATGAACCCTAGTTATAAGCATAAGCGAACAAAAACCGAAAGTCAAGAGGCTCGGCTATCAGCGATAATTTTGAAAGTCGAGTGGAAAGTCTAGATCCTGCTGCTTCAGCAGCGCCATCACCCCCTGGAGGTCGTCCTTACTGGCGCTGGAGACCCGCACCGCCTCACCCTGGATTTGTGCTTTGGTTTTGGGATAAGCATCCCGGATTAGCTTACTCAGCTTCTTGGCTTTTTCTTGATCCAAACCCTTCTTAAAAGACAGGGTCCGGCGCACTACCGTGCCGGATTCAACCGGCTCAGCTGAGAGATCGAGAACCTTCACACTAATACCGCGGCGAATCAACTTGCTCTGCAGTACATCAATAATGGCATCTATCTGATTACGGCTGTCCCCTTCCACCTGCACCCCGGACTTGCCGTCGGCAAACTCCAGCTTAGCGGCGGTGCCTTTAAAATCATAGCGTTGGCTAAGCTCGCGCTGGGCTTGATCAACCGCGTTGGTCATTTCGCCGGCATCGAAATCGCTGACTACATCGAATGAAAAGTCTTTGGCCATGCCGGAATTATAGCAAACTATTGAAACTGGGTATCGGTCGTAAACTCGAAATCAGAAACCGCTTCGCCATTGCGGCCAAGCGCCCCCAGACTTTTACCGGCCACTACGCTGTTGGTAACGGTAACACTGGTAGCCCCGCCATCGGTAGTTGCAATAGTCACGCTACTATTCCCCTTAAAAGTCTGGGTAGTGCCAGGAAGCATGGTGCCACTAAATTTCTGATTGCCATCTATTATAACGTCAATAGTAGTAGCCTTTGATTGTACCTGAACACTGACGGCCACCCCATTAAAGGGAGCGGTTGGCAGCACTGAGTTTGGATCGGTCTGCGGCACATGGGCCAGAATGTTGCGGGTTACGGTCGTGGTCTTTCCCAAGGCATTTTTTGCCGAGACATTAATATTATTAACGCCGTTCTGAAGCGCAATCTGATCGGTAAAATTACCACTGCCATCGACTAAAATCGGCGAGCTATTAACGTAAACGTCGGCGCCATCGCCGGCATTACCGGAAACGGTAATTAAGCTGCCATACAGCACCTGATCGTGGCTAGGGTTGGTAATTACCAGCTGGGGCGGGGCGGTAAGATCCTGGAACTGCAATATCAAATAGACCACTACCGCCACTACCGCTAGGCTGCCACCAACCACGGTTAGCAGGCGCGGCGTTAACACAAAGCGCACCTTGGACACGCCGGTGGAGCGGCGTTGGTGCGAGTTCTGCTGGCCGCGCTCCTCGGTGTAGATTTTGGCGGTGGCAATGCCATCAAGCTTGAGGAAGTCAGCATAGCTTTGGATAAAGCCCCGGGTGTAAATGTCCTGGGGTAGGGTTTGGTAATCGTCGGCCTCAATAGCCACTAAGTATTTGCCACGGATGCGCGTAGCTAGCTCCACATCCGCCAAGCTTAGACCCCGACTTAGCCGCTTAGTTTTAAGGGTCTGGCCAACGGTTGAAGCTTTGGTAGCCGGCTTTTTAGTCTTCGAACTCTTCGCCACTGGACTCGTCACTGGATTCATTCAAACTGGAGACTAACACCTGACGGGGACGGGCGCCATCAGCCGGCCCGACTACCCCACGTTCTTCGAGTAGATCAAGCAGCCGCGCTGCCCGGGCATAGCCGACTCGCAGACGGCGCTGCAGCAGACTGGCCGAGGCTTTTCCGGTGCGGATAACGGTTTCGGCGGCCTCAGTAAAGAGATCATCATCGGCACCGCTAAAGTCACCACCGCCTCCGCCCCCACTCATTGTCACCGGCTGGGCCAGCACCTCTTCGTTGTATTGCGGCTGACGTGCCTTGCGCAAGTAGCTGGTCACAGCTGAAACCTCTTTTTCATCAATATACACGCTCTGGATC
>DATKHK010000058.1:0-3376 GCA_035510255.1 Saccharimonadales bacterium (SeqCode)
TCCTAGCGCCGTATACAAAATTTACAGCCCGCTAAAACGGCCGAGTTGGTTGCATTTAGCCCGGCGTTTCGCTACCATTAACCATAAGTAGTGTATTGGTTGAGGCGAGCAAAATTGCCGGGAAGGTTGTAAGAACCACAATGTTGGAAGTCTTTATCACATCGAAAACACGGCGCAAGATTATCACCGTATTCACCAAGTACCCTGATTACAAAGCGCATGTTCGTGGTCTCGCCCAGATGATTAAGGAAGATCCCGGCAATGTTCAGCGCGAACTGAAGAAACTGGAGGAGATCGGGTTTGTTAAGGCTCACCGCCAGTCGAACACGAACGTCTATACGGCCAACCAAAAGTTTCCATTCTATCGGGAGCTCCAGAGCATCGTACTCAAATCCCAAGCAACCAAGCGCCGCGTCGTTAATTGACCTAAACTGTTCGTGCGTTGACGCCGGTTCGGTGCAGGCGTATCCTGATTGCAGCCACATTAGCGTGTGGGGCTTCCTGACATCTTCAGAAAGGATCAAAATGTTCCTCACCATGTTCCTTACCATTAGGCGCCTACTGCGGAATGTACTGCAGCTGCGTGAACCCAAGACGCTTGCCGGTGCGCTGGAAGAGTATGAACGGTCGGCCGATCAGGTGAAGAGCCAATCTGGCGAAGCCACCGAATTTGCCATTTGGGTGGCATCTGACCTGACTCCTTATGAGTGCAGGGCTGTCGCGCTGGTCGAGGAAAATCGTGGAGATCCTCGTCAGGCATTCGAGAGGTTCATCGATACTCAAAGCTCACAGGCCTTCCCCCAAGAATACCAGAACGTGTATGAGATTCTATCGCGCTGGATTGACGAAGTGACCGCTCCAGCCTTGGAACCGCGACTCGTCCATTAAGGAGACAGGCTAAAGATGGTCTATCAGACGCTGGTTTCCTGCTTCAAGCTTGCCTGGAGACTGCTCAGGTATTTTCTGGCGGTGCTAGCGCTTTGCGTTATGTTGGCGATACTCTATCGATGTCAGATGGGAGCGCCTTTCCTGAAAGAATCAGATGAAGAGTCGGACAACGACGATGGCTGGGGTGAAGATCGCCCCGGCCATCAGACCGCATTTATCTTAAGCTATTTCTAAGTGCGAGACTGGTATAATACAACCCATGGAGGTCAAGTCTGGGCGTGAGATGGGCGCACCACGTATTTCGGCGTTGGTGCGGGAGCTGCTGAGCCAACGCGGCATAGCCGACGATGGGGCGATTGCGGCGTTTTTATATCCACCGTATGAAACCAGCCTAGCTGATCCATTTCTAATGACCGATATGAATAAAGCGGTTAAGCGTATTCTGCAGGCCATTAAAGCTCACGAAAAAGTTGCTGTATACGGCGACTACGACATTGATGGTATTGTTTCCACAACCTTAATGTTGGAAATACTACAACAAAATGGCTTAGATCCGATTACTTACATTCCAGATCGCTATGATGAGGGCTACGGTATTCACACCAGTGCCCTGCAGGAGCTGAAGGATCAGGGTGTTACGCTAGTTATCTCCGTCGACTGTGGTATTACCAGCGTAGATGAGGCAGGTTGGGCGCGAGCTAACGGCTTGGACTTGATTATTACTGACCACCACGACGTTCCAGCCGAGCTGCCGAAAGCCGTGGCGGTGGTAAACCCCAGGCAGCTGGGCGACGCCTACCCATTTAAGGACCTGGCGGGCGTCGGTGTAGCATTTGCGGTGGCTCGGGCACTGCAGCAGCGTACCGGTATTCCGGCGACCGGCCAGGAAAAATGGCTATTGGACTTAGTGGCACTCGGAACCGTCTGTGATGTTATGCCGCTACATGGCGAGAACCGCGTATTGACCAAGTTCGGCCTGCTAGTGTTGCGTAAAACACGACGGGTTGGGTTGGTAGCGCTGGCTCAGAGTGCCGGTCTTGAGCTTAGCCAAGCCAAGGCTTACCATCTGGGGTTTGTTTTTGGGCCGCGCCTGAACGCCGCCGGCCGTTTGGAAAACGCCGCCTACAGCTTAGAGTTAATGCTCACTAAGGATCCGGTCGAAGCCCAGGCTCTGGCTTTTCAGCTAGAGGAGATGAACCACCAGCGGCGCCTGGAGCAGGATCGGATTGTCCAGGAGGCTGATGCCATCGCCGAAACCTATGGCACCGATTCGGTCTTAGTGCTGGCGGATACCTCCTGGCCGCACGGCGTGGTGGGGATTGCCGCCTCCAAACTCGCTGAAAAGTGGCAAAAACCCACGCTAATCCTGCAAATTCTGGGCGAGACGGCCAAAGGTTCCGGCCGCAGTGCCGCCGGCTACAACTTAATTGAGGGCTTACGCAGCCGGGCCGACCTCTTTACGCGGCTGGGCGGCCATCATTTTGCAGCCGGATTTACCTTACCGGTTGAAAACCTGGACGAGCTGCGCACCGCGCTTAACGCCCACTACCAAGAGAACTCCGACCAGCTAACGCCACGCACCCAGCGCGAAGCCGATATTGAGATTAGCGATCCCACGACTATCAATTGGGAGCTATATCAAAACCTCGAGCTGCTAGAGCCTTACGGCCATAGCAACCCCGAACCGGCCTTTGGCTTAAACAAACTTAAAGTTATCGAAGCCACGGTTGTTGGCAAAACCAAAACTCATCTTAAGCTCAAGCTGGCGAGCGAGGCCGGTACCATTCATGAGGCGATTGGCTTTGGACTGGTGGAGAAGTATCCGAACATTAAGCCGGGCCAGGTTATTGATGTTCTCTGCTACATCCAGAAAAACGATTTTAATGACCGTTCCAACCTGCAGCTTGTCGTAATTTCGGTACAATAAGCACTGCACACAAAAGCGAATAACTTATGTGTTCAAAAACGGTTAAATGAACCGGCAATTCCTAGCTTGCGTCTGCAAGCGAGGCTGTGCTAGCGTGATTGGCAGATACTAGGAGAAATTTGTGGCCAAACAGTTTCAACACGTTCGGGGTATGCCAGATGTGCTGCCGGCCGAGCAGTACAAGTTCGAATACCTTACCACCATCTTCCAGCAATTGGCTGATGCCGCCGGCTACCAGCATATTGAAACGCCGATTCTAGAAGATAAAGGGGTGTTTGTGCGCGGTGTGGGGACCGGCACCGATGTCGTCGACAAGGAGCTCTACGAGTTTACCGATCGCTCCGGTAATGAGGTGGCGCTGCGGCCGGAACCGACCGCCGGTCTGGTCAGGGCCTACATCGAGCAGGGGATGGCTAGCTGGCCGCAGCCGGCCAAGCTGCAGATAGCCGGTACTATGTTCCGCTATGATCGCCCCCAGGCTGGTCGCCAGCGCCAGTTCCACCAGCTGGGGGTTGAAGCGATTGGCGATAAGTCACCCAGCCTAGATGCCCAGATTATCAT
>DATKHK010000059.1:0-2239 GCA_035510255.1 Saccharimonadales bacterium (SeqCode)
CCTGCCCGGTGCCGGAAGGTTAATTGATGGGGTTAGCGCAAGCGAAGCTCTTGATCGAAGCCCCGGTAAACGGCGGCCGTAACTATAACGGTCCTAAGGTAGCGAAATTCCTTGTCGGGTAAGTTCCGACCTGCACGAATGGTGTAATGATGGCCAGGCTGTCTCCAGCCGAGACTCAGTGAAATTGAAATTGCGGTGAAGATGCCGTATACCCGCGGCTAGACGGAAAGACCCCGTGAACCTTTACTATAGCTTGGCACTGAACATTGACCCTACATGTGTAGGATAGGTGGGAGGCTTTGAAGCTGGGACGCTAGTCCTGGTGGAGCCGTCCTTGAAATACCACCCTTGTATGTTTGATGTTCTAACGTAGGTCCCTGAATCGGGATTGCGGACAGTGTCTGGTGGGTAGTTTGACTGGGGCGGTCTCCTCCTAAAGCGTAACGGAGGAGCACGAAGGTTGGCTAAGTACGGTCGGACATCGTACGGTTAGTGTAATGGTAGAAGCCAGCTTAACTGCGAGACAGACACGTCGAGCAGGTACGAAAGTAGGTCATAGTGATCCGGTGGTTCTGTATGGAAGGGCCATCGCTCAACGGATAAAAGGTACTCCGGGGATAACAGGCTGATACCGCCCAAGAGTTCATATCGACGGCGGTGTTTGGCACCTCGATGTCGGCTCATCACATCCTGGGGCTGAAGTCGGTCCCAAGGGTATGGCTGTTCGCCATTTAAAGTGGTACGCGAGCTGGGTTTAGAACGTCGTGAGACAGTTCGGTCCCTATCTGCCGTGGGCGTTAGAGATTTGAGGGGAGTTGCTCCTAGTACGAGAGGACCGGAGTGAACGAACCGCTGGTGTTCGGGTTGTCATGCCAATGGCACTGCCCGGTAGCTATGTTCGGAACGGATAACCGCTGAAAGCATCTAAGCGGGAAGCCGGCCACAAGATGAGTTATCCCTTACCCCCTGAGGGTACTAAAGGGTCGTTGGAGACCACAACGTTGATAGGTGAGGTGTGGAAGCGCTGCGAGGCGTTGAGCTAACTCATACTAATTGCCCGAGAGGCTTAACCATACAACGCCCAAGATGTTTTAAAGAAAGATTGCAGTGTGCGCACAATCAGCTTGCTAAATAATGGCAACGGTTTTTATCAAATCCTATCCTGGATTTGACCCGCAAGCGGGCCGCACTAAAGTGCGTTAAAAACTGTTCCCGACAGTTTTTTGCCTGGTGGCAATAGCGCTGTGGAACCACCTGACTCCATTCCGAACTCAGAAGTGAAACGCAGCTGCGACGATGGTAGTGTGGCATTCGCCATGCGAGAGTAGTACACCGCCAGGCACCTCATTCAATAGAAAAGCCCTACTCGAAAGAGTGGGGCTTTTTTATTGGCTGCGATTCTGGCGGTGGACTGCTCGTAGAGTAGTACAGTGAAGCCGGAAAAACGACAAGCCAACAGTTTGGCTTGGCGCCGGCTGAACGCCCCGAGCTCTGCGAGGGGCATGAAGGCACCTCATAAAGCCAAAGAGCCCACTCAGTCGAGTGGGCTTTTTGCTTTATCCGCTACGCGGGGGTACTACTCCCGCACGCCAGCCACAGCGCTGCGCTGGTGGCATTGCAGTGGGCTATCCTTGCCCACTACCCTTCGGGCCGTCGCTTCGCAACGTCCAAAAACGCTCCCGGCGTTTTTGTCGCCATGCTTTATCGCACTACGACTCTAAAAGCTTTATACAAAGCGCCAAACTAAACGAGGACACCACACTCAGACTCCGGTACGCTCGCCGTACCGGAGTCATTCTGCGATAGTGATAAAGACACGTAAGCGAGACAATAAACCAGACCAATAACAGCGAGCCATAACCACGCTATCAATGGCATGCCGTACTGTGACTACGCAGCCCGTTGCACAAAGCGCCAAGCTAAACGAGTACACCACACCCAGACTCCGGTACACCTGCTGTACCGGAGTCATCCTGCGATAGTGATAAAAAAAGACTAACCAAGGAATACAAGAAGTTATTAACAGCGAACTGGCTGTCGCCGACTTTGTAAAAGCAACAAAGACCCGTAGCAGTAACTATTTGCGGATCAAATTGCCATTAAGATCAAAGGTCCATTCGGTAGGGCCAAGCTCTGTGAGTAATGCCGATACCTCTGTTAATGGCCTGGCGGCGATAAATTGCTTTTGGGTATCGAGAAAGATCAGCCATTCACTGGCTTGTTTGGCGATATCCTGTTC
>DATKHK010000060.1:0-3731 GCA_035510255.1 Saccharimonadales bacterium (SeqCode)
GCTTCGCGGTGACCTACCACGGGCTGCTGCGCGGCAAGCGCCAGACCGCCTCGCTACTCGATGCTGTTCCCGGCATTGGGCCGGCCACGCGCAAGCGGCTGATCCGGAACTTTGGCAGTGTGGCCGGCGTTAAGGCCGCGCCATTCGAGGAGCTGGCCAACCTGGTAGGGGAGTCGCGGGCCAAGGCTATAGCCGAACGATTACGCTAATGCATTATTCCGCTGCCGGTTAGTGGTACACTAGAGGATTATAGATTCTCTGGAGTATGCATGACCGACCGAACTCATCCTGAGCTAGAGAGCCTGCGCCGTCAGCTTGCCGAAGCCGAACGCGCCCAAGCCACGCTAAAGCGTGAGTTCGAGCTACGTATCAAGGAGCTGGAGCGCTCACAGTCGCACCTGCAATCACTCGTCAACTACGCGCCTAACTTTATCCATATCGTTGATGCCAATCTACGAGTGAATTTTATTAATCGTGGTGGCAGTGAGCTTAGGCCTGAAGACATTATCGGATCAAAGGTGGGGGAGTATATGGCACCGGCCGAACGGCGGCGAGTGCGGCGGCGGTTGCGGCAGGTGCTAAAGACCGGTAAACCGACCCAGTATGAGTTTAAGGCGGTTGGCGAAAATAACACCCAGGCGTGGTATCGCACCAATGCCGGACCGATTGATCAAGACGGGCAGGTTGTGGGTCTGGTTCTTATGACCTTCGACATCAGCGGGGACCATTATCGAGCCCAGACGCTACGTGAAGACAAGCAGGCGGCTGAGTCGGCCCGGATCCGGGATCGGGCACTGTTGAATAGCATTGGCGAAGGCCTGATCGTGATTGACGAGCATGGTCTGATCGCTACCATTAACCCCTCCGGGAGTGCCATGTTGGGGTACCGGCCGGAGGAGATCCTGGGTCAGTGGTTCCCGCGGGTGGTGCCGGTGCTAGATGAGCAAGGGCAGGCCATCGACACGATCGACCGGCCAATTATGCGGGCACTTTCCAGCGGCCAGGTTATTAGTGAGCAGGTGCGCTACTATCGTCAGGACGGCTCTAGTTTTCCGGCGGCGATCACGGTTTCGCCGGTGGTAGTTGCCGGCAAGCCGATAGGGGCGATCGAGGTGTTTCGTGACCTAACCCGCGAACGGGAGTTGGAGCGGGCCAAGGAAGAGTTTGTGTCACTGGCATCACATCAGCTCCGTACCCCGGCTACCGGCGTAAAAGCCTATATCTCGATGTTGCTGGACGGCTACGCCGGATCGGTGTCGCCGCGCCAGCAAGAGTTTCTGCAAAAAGTTTTTCATGCTAATGAGCGCCAACTGCAGATCGTCAATGACATGCTGAATGTCGCCCGGGTGGATGCCGGCCGGATTATCCCGGAAATGGTCTCTACGAACGTTAAAACTTTGATACGGGACATCGTTGACGAACAGCGTCTGACGATTCGGGAGCGGCAACAAAAATTGGAAGTGATGTTGCCGGCCAGATCGGTAGAGGCGGTACTGGATCCCAAACTGATACGTATGGCTGTAGAAAACATTTTGAATAATGCCAGCAAGTACACACCTGAAGGCGGCAGCGTTGGCATTACCCTAAGCTTGGTGGGCGATCTCGTCTGTCTGGCTATCAGCGACACCGGTGTTGGTATCGCTGCCGAGGACATCCCCAGGCTGTTCAAGCGCTTTTCGCGCATTGATAACCCCTTGAGCACTTCTCGGGGCGGTAGCGGGTTGGGGTTGTATCTAACCCAGACCATTGTGGCGCTGCACAGCGGCCGCCTGAGCGTGGATTCTGCCTTGGATACAGGCACCACTTTTCGCATTGAGCTGCCGCTCTACAGTAAGGCTGGCCGGATTAGTAGCAAGCCTGAGGCAACGCGATGACTATCCGGCGCCCGCGGGTTTATGTTGGCCTAGCTTACGGGCTGCTAGCGGTAGCCTCGCTGCTGTATATCGGCGGTACCCTGTACGCTCCCATCGCGACCGCTACCCATACCTATTCGCTCTCACCGCGGGCGGTCCATACGCTGGAGCTAACGATTGTGCTGCCAATCATCGCGGTGTGGTTTACGGCCCTGTGGGGTTCACTGCGCTTTAAGCGGTACGCTATTAGTATTTATGAGAGCGCCGACGGTAAGGCGCTTAATACCCTGGCAAACGGCCTGCTGACACTGGTCAGCGGGTTGGTGGCAACCAGCTTGCTGCAGTCATTGAATGCCCATTTGATCAAGCTGGGCTACGCTAAGTCCTGGACGATTTTCAGTAACTATTTTGGAGTGGTGGTTGCCCTGGTGGCCTTCGCGGTGATTTTACGGGGGGCTTACCGGCTGGCCCACCTAGTTGAGTTTCCCAGTATTGAGCGTAGCCGCATTATTGCCCTAGCGTTGCTGGCAATTATGGGGGTAGCCTACGTCTGGTTGCTGGCGATGGATCCTTACCGCCAGACGACACCCGATCCGCTCCAGTTCACTTCTTACTACCTACCGGATTGGCTGCTCTTATCCACGGTGGTGTTACCTTATCTGTTGGTTTGGTATGGTGGCCTGATGGCGGTGATCTATCTGCGGCGCTATCAGAATTACTCTCCTGGCATTATCTATCACGCTGCCCTTAAACGGTTGTCGTGGGGCCTGATGGCGGTGATTGTGGCCTCAGTCCTAATTCAGCTGGTCGTGGCGATTGGACCATCATTACACCATGCCGGGCTGGGGAACATTTTGCTGCTACTGTATGGCTTGATTATCATCTACGCTATCGGGCATGTGCTGGTCGCAATCGGAGCGCGCAAGCTAGCTAAGATTGAGCAGGTGCAGTAAGCCATGGCAGAGACGCTGTATGATAATATAGTTAAGGTTGTCGCGTACTATCTTGGTCCGGCAGCTTCGCGGTTTGTGGATCGCCAGATCACCTTTCATTTGCATAAGTCGCCACAGGAGGTTACCGCTGAGGATCTCCAGGGTCTGACTGAATGGATGCGCGTGTCACTGGCACTCCTGACTGATGATCGCGAAACTGTTGAGGAGTGTGCTCGAAAACTTATTCAGCTCGCATGACATCTCCAAAAAGCCCCAGTGTATTACTTGTAGAAGACGATGCGGTTTTGCGCAGCGCCTACGAAACCGTACTCGAAATGGAGGGGTATCGGGTGAAGATAGCGATTGATGGCTTGGAGGCTCTCAAGCTGGCCCAAAGCGAAGAGTTTGACGTGATCTTGCTGGATATGCTGATGCCAAACCTGGGCGGCCTCGAATTTTTGCAGGCCTTTGAGGCTAAAACCAAGCATCCGGCAACCAAGATCATCGTCTTTAGCAATATGTCGGTGCCCAGCGATGTTAAAGACGCGATGCAGCTAGGGGCAACCAAGTATTTAACCAAATCCAGCTTCACTCCCAAAGAGATGGAGAGCATAATAACCGAAATACTGATAGGAGAATAAGGTGGCAGATCCCAAAACCATACACGTAATTGATGATGATACGGCGCTGAGAACCGCCTATGCGGCAGCCTTGAACCGGCTGGGTTATCATACCCAAACGGCGGCCGATGGCCTGAAAGGGGAGGCCCTGTTGGCAGCCGGCCAGCCTGACTTGGTTCTGCTGGATATGTTAATGCCGCACCTTGATGGCGTAGGGTTTTTAAAAGGCTTGCGGGCCGATCCGGCCAACGCTGGCGTCAAGGTGGTGGTGGTCAGTAATTTTGAATCGATGCCGGAGTCAGAAGCCCTAGGCGTGGATAAGTACC
>DATKHK010000061.1:0-3529 GCA_035510255.1 Saccharimonadales bacterium (SeqCode)
TTGTGGTTCTTACAACCTTCCCGGCAATTTTGCTCGCCTCAACCAATACACTACTTATGGTTAATGGTAGCGAAACGCCGGGCTAAATGCAACCAACTCGGCCGTTTTAGCGGGCTGTAAATTTTGTATACGGCGCTAGGACTTAGGACGCGCTGCCCGCTTTTGACGGTAGTTGTACCAGGTGACCAGTATCGGCGAGGCATTGAAAATTGAGGAGTAGGTACCGGAGGCGATACCAATCAGCAAGGCCAAGACAAACAGCTTAATCGACTCACCACCAAACAGATATAACGCGAGCAGGGTGAGGAGTACCGTAAATGAGGTGTTTAAGGAGCGGGCCAAAGTTTCTAGAATGCTGCTGTTGACGATGTCCGGAAAGTCGCCACGTTCTTTGCGCAGATTTTCTCGGATCCGATCGAACACCACAATGGTGTCGTGAACCGAAAAACCGATGACGGTGAGGACGGCCGTAACGAATAAGGAATCGATCTCCACCTTGAAGAACACGCCAAGGAGAGAGAACACGCCAATCAATAACAGGGCGTCGTGGAGCATAGCAATAACCGCCGCGACTCCAAAATTCCAGGAGTTCATCGGTGGTGGAATGTTCCGGAAAGCAAAGGCAATGTAGAGAATTATCGCCGTGGCCGCCAACGCCACCGCGATAATGGCGTTGCGGGTAATACTGGCACTAATCGATGGACCAACCGTATCAAACGACAACTCCTGATGGCCTTGCTTGGCAAGATAGCTGCTCAAGGTCTGATGGTCTGCCTGCTGGGTCTTCGGACTGGACGCATCGGTATAGCGAATCATGGTATTGGAGCCACTGCTAACCGTGCTAACATCTTGTAGTTTCAGCTGATTAGCCAAGGACTGAATGGCCGACTGCTGCACCTGACCCTGGACTTCAAGCTGCTGCCCACCTTTAAAGTCAATTCCCAATAGCAGCCCATGCGTAAAGAGCGAGATTAAGCCGGGAACAATAATTAGCAGCGAAATGGTGTACCAAATGCGCCGTTTAGCAATCAGGTTCATTTCGGCACCTCGCTGCTTTTAAGGCCAAAGGCGGCAGGACGGCTCCCCCACCGTCGGCGGACCGCCAATCGCAAGAAGGTGCGGCTAATCACCACTGAAGTAAACATACTTATCAGCACGCCGAGACCCAAGGTTACCGCGAAGCCGCGGATAATTGAAGCACCGAATAGATACAGGATCACACAGGTAATTAAAGTGGAGACGTTGGAATCGCGGATGGAGGTCCAAGCCCGATCGAAGCCGGTTTCGACGGCGGTCAAAAAGGCCTTTCCATAGCGCAGCTCTTCTTTGGTGCGCTCGAAGATGAGGATGTTGGCATCCACCGCCATACCAATACTCAAAATGAACCCGGCGGTTCCAGCCAGTGTTAGGACGATTGCATACGGCGTCAGAGCGCTAAGCTTGTAGATTGTGAGGGTAATAAAGGTATAGATAATCAGGGCAAAGACTGCCAGCAACCCAGCCACACGGTAGTAACTAATCATGAATATGGCGACTACGGCGAGACCGATAATACCGGCCACCAAGCTTTGGGCGATCGACTGCTTACCGAGTGTTGGCCCCACGCTACTCTCCTGCACCAGGTTAACCGGTACCGGTAGCGCGCCAGCGTTAATCTCTTCGGCTACCTCTTTGGCCGCCGCGACATTGCTAAAGTTGCCGGAAAGCTGGGCGTTACCGTCGGTGATCGGCTGCGAAACGGTAGCCGGACCAAAGACCACCTGATTATCGAGAAGCGCCACCAAGCGGCCGCCCTCTTGGTTAATCTGAGTGGTAACCTGAGAGAACTTGTTGACCGAGCTGCCTTTCATTTGCAGCTCCACTACCGGCTGCCCGGTCTGGGTATCGATATCGGGATTAGCCTGGCTGACGTCCTTACCGGTAATGCCAGTGCTGACGTATTGGGTTGAAGAGCTGCTGGGCAGCTCCAGGAATGTCAGGTTGGCGGTGCGGCCAATCCGGTTAATCGCGTCATTAATATCGGTGACACCTGGCAGCTCCACCGCAACCTGGTTACTCCCCTGCTGGGTGACGCTAATCTCGGAAGTACCTGACGGGTTGGCCCGCTTTTCCATAACACTAATTAATGAAGACATGGCGTTGTCACGGTCGCTGGCCGGGGTTTTACTGAAATCGGCCTGAAACACCAGATAGGCCCCACCCTGTAGGTCAAGGCCCTGCTCCACGTGCAGGTTGGCCTTCTTCAGCCCTAAGGCGTGCAGTACCACATATTCGCGAGGGTACGCCAGAACGCCGGTTACCACCGCCAGCAGCATAATTAACCAGAATTTAACTCGCAAACTCATAAACTACCCGTAAGTGTAGCGAAAAGGAGAGCCTGGTGCAATTTCTGAGAACTCTGGGAAAATCCGTTGACTCGATAGTCAACCAGGCACACTGGCTTGCTATCATGCCGTAAAATAAGAGGATGAGTGTGACAACCAAACAGTATGTGCTAGTGGCGCCGCTGACCTATACCGGCGCAGACTCCAAGGGCTTTACCTATGAAGCCGATCGGGATTTGGCGGCTGGGCAGGTGGTTAAAATACCCTTGGGACGGCGGCAGAGTTTAGGCGTAGTCACCGGCAACACTCCCAAACCGGATTTCGCCACCAAGCCGATAACCGAAGTGTTGGCGGTGCCGCCACTGCCATCACACCTGGTGGCGCTGGCCGCTTGGCTGAGTGAGTACTACTATGCCAGTCCCAAAGCGGTCTGGCAGATGCTGCTACCCACCGGCATTACACGCACCCGCCGGGCGGCCAAGCCGGCCGGTGAAAGCTTTCAGCTCCCCAAGCAAGACCAGACACTAACTACTGAGCAGCGAGCCGCCTTTAACCACATTCAAGGTGGCAGCGCCACCACCTATCTGGTCCAAGGGGTAACCGGCTCCGGCAAGACGCGGTTATATCTGGAGTTGGCAGCGGCAGCGCTTCAGAATGGTCGGTCGGCGATCATGCTACTCCCCGAAATCGCTTTGACACCGCAGCTCATCGCCCTGTTTGAGGCTAGCTTCCCCGGCCGAGTGCTGGCCTACCACTCCGGCCTCACCGAGGCCGAAAAGCACCGGGCCTGGCAGCGAGCTTTAGAGGCCACCACCCCGCTAGTGGTGGTTGGGCCGCGCTCCAGCCTATTCCTGCCACTCCCCCAAATTGGCCTGATTATTCTCGATGAGTGCCACGAAACCAGCTACAAACAGGAGCAAAATCCGCGCTACCACGCTATTCCGACAGCTGCCAAGCTAGCTCACCTAGCTGGCGCCAAGCTGGTACTCGGCAGTGCCACTCCCGGGCTTCAGGAAGTCTACGCGGCTGAAGTCGGACGGATTAATTTGATCAAGCTCACCAAGCGGGTAATGGGCCGGCCGCTACCTACCGCTACAATCGTTGATATGCGCGATCGGGCGCTGCGCGGCCCAAACCACTTCTTATCCCTGAGTCTGCTCACGGCGCTAGAGGAAACGCTTGAGCGGGGCCGCCAGTCATTACTG
>DATKHK010000062.1:0-3260 GCA_035510255.1 Saccharimonadales bacterium (SeqCode)
GCACTACTCATGGCTCCACCAGCCAAGAAGCGCTTGAGTTGGTACCGAACCTTATTTGAGCTATTGCAGCGAGAACTCTACCGACCGCTAGACCTAGCTGTTAATGGAGTGGTGGAGTAAGTGCAGGTGGTTCAGAGAATAGCCTTTGACTTATTAGTAAAATATGTTAAATTGATACTTTGGCAATCGTCAAAGTACTTACAACGCTATCCGCTTCTAGAGGAAGGAGCTGCCTCATGGCAGAGCAACTGGCTAAAATGAGGGAGCAGGTCTATGAGGACCCGCGGCCTCCCAGCCACTTCACCAAGTACCACACGCGGGCACGCACCAAGAAGCCGAACTGGGTTTACTCGGCCACGCGGCTAATAGTCATACTGATGGGTAAATGTCTCTTTCGGATTCACGGTTATGGCGCTGAAAATGTGCCGGCCAAGGGGCCGGTGATTGTGGCCCCGAACCATTTTTCCTACATGGATCATTTCTTTGTTGGGAAATACGTCTGGCCACGTAAGGTCCGCTTTATGGCCAAGTCGCAGATTTTCAAGTATGGCATGCAGCTGATTTACTCCCCAGGTGGGGTGTTTCCGGTGCAGCGCGGCCGCAAGGACGAGGAGGCCATGACTACTGGAAGGATCATTCTTGAAAAAGGCGAACTGATGGTGATGTATGTCCAAGGCGGACGCTCACGCACCGGTGAGGTTGATGGTTCGGCCAAGCGCGGTATTGGCCGCTACGTGCTGGAAACCGGCGCGCCGGTCGTACCGGTGGCAATTTACGGTTCTGAGCGTGTCCGTAACTGGAAGCGCGCGCAGTTCCCCAAGGTGACGGTGCTGTTCGGTAAGCCGATGGAATGGCAGAAGGTTGATAACTCAACCCGTGAGGAACAGCAAGCGGTAGCCGATGCGGTCCTGGCGGCCATTCGGAAGCTGTACGCTAACCTCGAAAAATCCGCCACTGCCCGCCGGCGCCTGTATCCCTGGTGGCGGCGGGTGGGACGCAAGATTCCGGCGTAGGTCAAAAGCCAGAAAAAACAAGAGGGGGCCGGGGTAACATTGCCCTGGCCCCGCCAGCGGCCCTTCGGGGCCGCTTTTCATATGTAATTATGTTGGGCTAGGCCTTTAGGCGGGCCAGCTTGCCGTTCGGCCCGCTGGTCAGGCGGGTGCGCAATCGTTCAATCATGGCCGAAAGGCGGATCGAGGGCTCATCAATATATTTGGTAAACAGATGGGCGGCCAGCCAAATCGCCAGGCCGGAAGCCACCGCCATCAGCACAAACCCAATGCGGTACCCAACCACCGGCGCAATCTTAATAAACAGGAAGCTGGAAAGTGAGCCGATAACCAGAAAATGCGTTAAGTAGAGGGAGAAGGATATCTTCCCCAAGTAAAGCATCGGTTTAGTGACGAGCAGCCGTTGCAACATCGGGATGTTGGCAATGGCCAACACCAGCCCGATCGCCCCGACAATGTGGGTGGTGGTGGTCACCGTCATGCCGGGCGGCATCACATTGATAAAGTATTGGAAGACGGTGCCGTGCAGGGTGCCTTCGGGGCTGCTCCCTAAAAACAGACAGCCGGCCAGCAATGGTAGCCAGTAGCGCCGCCGCCTCAAGAACGCTAGCTGGCCAGCACCATTGTAGTGGTAGTCACAGAGCGCCACACCGCAGACGAAGGTCAGGTAGTAGGTTTTTATCAAGAGGAGGCCGACCACCAGGTAGGCCAGCCAGCGGTAGCGCCAGCGGCCAACCGAGAGCAGAATTGCAAACACCAGGAATGAGCCAACCAACTCGGTTTTCATGGTCCAGAGTACGGCATTGTAGCCGCTGGAGCCGCGAATAAAGACGATGACAATCTCGGACAGGGCGGTCTTGAAGTCGGGCTGGAACTGCCAAAAGCTGGCTAGCCAATCGCTGCCGGTAATCTGGCCGGCCTGCACGTTAAAGAAGGCGTGCGTCGCCATCAAGATAAACGCCAACATAACGCAGCCCAACACCGGCAGCGCCAAGCGGAAGTAGCGCTTAATGGCGCTGGCCACCACCACGTGGCGGTCGCGGGTGCGGAAAAATTTGGCGCTCAGCACAAACCCACTTAGCACAAAGAAGATGCAGACCGAAAAGTTACCGGAAACCAAGATGTGTAGCGGAGTTTGCTGCACCACTGACTCTAACGCTCCGTGGGTGGTATGGACGCTGCCATCGGTGGCCGCCGGGAAAAAGCTGATGGCAAAGTGGTCGAGCACCACAATCAGGGCCGCCAGCCCGCGCAGCCCATCCAAGTACCGCAGCTTCAAACCCTACCTCGGGTGGGAAATACCATATTCTGATTATACCGGAAGAAAGCTGAAAGCCAGCTTAAACGCTTTGATCTGGGGCTAAAAGCGCTTATCCTTGACAGCCCGAACAATTAGTAGTTAAATATAAGCATTAGCTTTGCTAGCTGTGTTTGAAGGTTTATACCCGAGAAGACCAAAGGAGCAGACAGTGGAGTCTGATCTTTCATATCATCAAAGCCTGACCGAGCTTTCGGTGGCTGCCATGGGCGATTCGCTCGACCGGAGCAATCCTTTCGCCTGTAAACAGTGCGGGTCGTATCTGGCCTTTGCCTATGAGTGGACCGAGCGGCTGCCGGAGTACGACTACTGCCGAGAGGTGAGTTTTTGGTGCCCCAACTGCACCTATCTCTGGCAGGAGTACTGCTCGATCCGGGCTTGTGCCCAGCTCGACGACGAGTTCGACCTGGCAGAGCTGGAAATGGGTATCGAACTCAGCGCTCTCGCCGGCGATAACCTGCTCGAAGACATCGAGCAGTTCCTGGCGGAGACCGACCGGTTCAGCGCCGAGGCCGAGCCATTCATCGACGCGCTCAACCGCGGCCAGATCCTGCCAGTGGATTTCTAGTGGTTCCGTCACAGTCGTCGGGGGACGCCTAGGGCGGGACGGTAATTACCGTCCCGCCCTTAATCTTTTTTTTTGCATAAATTACATAAATTGTCTTGACGCCGGTTACGGTGCCGGTGCTACAATCTAAGTACCATCGTGAGGTGGTACCGGTAACGCCAGCAATGGCAATACCAACACAAGGAGTCCTTTACAGGCTCCTTGTTTATTTTGGGCAGTCAGTTATGTATTAAGTTCAAGACCTTGTAATCATTTCAGCCGGCCTGGCCATGTTAATCCCCATGTGCCTACGCCGGTTGTTGTAGTAATCCAAGTAAGCTTCGAGGTCGACCTCAAGGGCTCCTTTGAGGGTCGCGTAGCGACC
>DATKHK010000063.1:0-2932 GCA_035510255.1 Saccharimonadales bacterium (SeqCode)
TTACCCAGGTGAGCGGCCGGGTTGGCCGGGGAAACGCGCCCGGCCAGGTGTTTATCCAGACCCGGACACCGGAGCACCCGGCAATCCAAGCGGCTGCCACTGGCGACTTTTGGAGGTTTGCCAACCTTGAGCTGGCTAATCGCCGAATGCTCGGCTATCCCCCTTATCGCCACCTGCTGAAACTGACTACCTCACACGATAACCAAGCGGACGCTATTCGCACCAGTCAAACAGTTTATGATACGCTAAAGCAGAACCGGCAGATTCGGGTGCTGGGACCAGCACCGGCCTTTCATGAACGGGCCGGCGGCCGGTACCACTGGCAGATAGTCGTGAAAGCCGCCCGGCGCAGCGTGCTGGTTGAGATTGCTCGGTCGGTCGCCCCAACCTGGAAAACCGACCTCGATCCGTTAAACGTATTATAAGTATGGCAACCCGAAAACCCTCAAACCTACAGACCGAATCCCGGCCCAAAGACGATATTATCCATATTCCGGATCCGCGGCTCAAGAGTAAGAGCCAGCGGGTTGGTCATATTGACCACTCCACCGAGAAGCTAGCCCACCACATGATCGCCGCCACGCTCGACTGGGAAGAGACCCGCGAGCACGAGTTTGGTGCCGCCCTAGCAGCGGTGCAACTGGGCCAGCTATATCGCGTCATCATAATCCGCAATGATTTTGAGGACAAGGAGGAGAAATCGTTTGGGGTGTTCATCAACCCGGAGATTATTAAGAAAGAAGGGGCGCCGGAGGAGGCCATGGAGGGCTGCCTGAGTGTACCGGATATTTACGGGTCGGTGGCCCGGTATCCCAAGGTGAAAGTCCGGGCGCTAAACCTATTGGGGCAGCCGATTCGGATTACCGCCACCGGCTTCCTGGCGCGCGTCCTTCAGCACGAGATTGACCACTGCGAAGGTATTCTGTTTACCGAGCGCATCCCCAACGTCGATAAGCTGTTCAAGCTCGGCAGCGATGGCCGTTTTACCAAGTACGTAGCACCGAAGAAGAAGCCGGTGCCGCGGCGTTCAATCTAATACTATGACTACTATGAAGCCACGCATTGTTTTTTTCGGCACCGGACCGGTGAGTCTAGCTTGCCTAGAGGGTATTTATGATGTCTTTGATGTTGAGGCAATCATAACCAAGCCCAGTCGGATGGCTCCCAGTGGTCGGGAGCATGCCCATCCGGTGCGGGACTGGGCCAAGGAGCATAGTATCCCGATCCACCAAGTGACCGGTAAAAGTGCTCTGCAAGAGCTGGTAGCCGGTGCCAAATTCAGCGCTAAAGTTGGCCTGGTGGTCGATTTCGGCATGATTATTCCGGCAGCCGTGATCGATAGCTTCCCGCGCGGTATCATTAACAGCCACTTTTCGCTGCTACCGCTGCTGCGCGGGGCCGACCCGATCACCTTTGCCATTCTGGAGGGTCACGACTACACCGGTGTTAGTTTGATGCGCATTGTGCCGGCTCTGGATGAAGGCGAGCTGATCGCGCAGGAGCGCTATCGCCTCCCCGCGGACACCACCACGCCGGCCCTAACCCGAGAATTGGGCGACATCAGCAATCAGTTGCTGCGAGAGTATCTGCCAAAATATATCACAGGTGATATAAATCCCTGGCCACAACCCGTAGACACTCAGCGGCCAACCTATACCCGGAAGCTGACAAAGCGGGATGGCACAGTTGATTGGCATAAGCCGGCGGTGCAGTTGGAGCGGGAGGTGCGGGCCTTTATCGGCTGGCCGGGCAGCCGGACACAGCTGTTTGGCCGCGAGATTACGCTAACGACCGCCCGGGTTGCCGATGGTAGCGGCCTCGATACTGATGGCCGAGCGGCCCTATCCTCGGCTAAGCCAGGTGAGCCGATTCGCAGCTGGCCGGACCGGTTGCTGGTCGCTACCGGCGAGGAAGCGCTGGAGATTCTGCAGCTCAAGCCGGCCGGCAAGCGCGAGATGGCAGTGGCCGACTTCCTGCGCGGCCTTCCAACCCCCTAGCGCCGGCCAACTAGCGCCGGTCTTGACACAATGCTATACATTGTATACTATAGAAGATTAAGCTATGCAAAATATTCGTAAACTTTATTCATATATTGCCGATGAGCGCGGCCGGTTAGTTAAGACCGCTTTCATTAGCACCGGCTTGGGGCTGACCAGCATTGGCAGCCCACTGCTGTTTCGTTACGTCATCGACCAGCTATCGAGCCTGGCTAGCGGCCATGTAAGCCGTCAGGTGGCAGTGGGCGTAACCATAGCTATCGGAATTTTAGTGGGGCTACAGCTACTTAACAGCCTGTTTGGGTTTATCCAGGAGCGTTTGAGCGACCGCTTGTACCTGGATATGCTAATTAAGCTCAACCGCCGCATCTTTGAGCATATGATGGAGCTATCGATCGACTTCTACGAGCAGACCAAGGTCGGTGAGACCATGACCAAGGTCCAGAACGCGACGTTTGAGTTTACCGGTTGGTTGCAGAATTTAACACAGAGCACGCTCAGCCAGATTATCCAGTTAATCCTGGCGGTGGCGCTGTTGTGGTACATTAGCCCGCTGATTGGGCCAGTAGTGCTGTTCTTTGTGGTAGCCGGTGTGGCCGTGCAGGTGGCGCGCATCCAGCGGGTACGCCCGTTGCGGCGGGCCACCCGGCGGCAGTTTGAGCTGGCCGGCGGCCACTTGAATGAAACCATTACCCATATCGCGACCATCCGCAGTACCGTACCGGCCAGTGTGCCAATTAGTAAGAACGACACCCTACTGGCCGAGGCCCGAAGCCTGAACTGGCACCAAAACAATGTCGAGCAGCACGCCAATCTAGCTCGCTCACTGGTGAACGACCTAGCGATTGTGGCCGCCGTGATTATTGTGGCCTGGCAGAGCTTGCACCACCACGCTAGCCCCGGCGATGTGGTGGCAGTGGCGCTTTATTTACAAC
>DATKHK010000064.1:0-9036 GCA_035510255.1 Saccharimonadales bacterium (SeqCode)
GTTTCAAGGAGGTCAGGCGTTCAGTGGTACCGACCTTGAGCCGCCGTGCTCGGGGGCGTCTGGCAACCCCATTACGTACTCATCGTACGGGTCCGGTCGCGCTATACTCATGGACGTCTGGCTCCCTACCGGCAACCATGACTTGGTTTTTGATAACTTGGAATTAACATCTAACCATCAGCTGTTTTCTGCGTGCGCTTCCTGTAACCTTCCACACTACGACATTACGCTCGAAAACTCTTATTTACACAATACAGTGAATCTGGGCGTACAGTCAGGGCCATTGGACCATGACTGGTTGATCGAAGGGAATACCATCGAACACACCGGCGATTCAGGCATCCTGGTAACGTATTCATCAAATATCACAACCACTCATAACACCATTTCATATACCGGTGAAGATGAGGCTTCGCTTGGGTATGGGACCCATGGGATCTACGCCAAAGGTCCGGATGAAACCATAAGTTATAATGACTTCTCCCATAATCTTGGCGGGCAAGCAATTTCGATCCGGACTCATGGGGACTACGTGTATGGCAATACCATTCACGACACTGATGTAGCATTAAGTTTCTTCGACTATGATCTTGCCTCAGCCCCCCAGGGCACCAGCTATATCTATAACAACCGGACTTGGAATATTGGCGGCTACATCTTCTACTATGACAATGGGGACAATCCGAATGGTCAGCCACCCACCGTATCCTTTGTTATCGCCAATAATACCTTTGCGCTAGCTAGCAACGGATCTGAAGGCCAGGCTTTTAATCTCTCCAAAGTGCCCTCTGATGCCAGCGTGACCTTGGTCAATAACATCACGACCGGATCATATGGAGCGGCCTATGCTGGCTGTAGCTCCTGCAGCGAATATAATAATGACTGGTATGGCGGTACTAGTGGCACACCTAACGGCAAAAATGATCAGTTCGTTAATCCGAACTTGTCAGCTGCCCCGACGTTCGGTTTACCGGCAGGCTCGCCCCTCGTTGACGGTGGCACTACTAATGTCCCAGGTCTTACCTATACTCGCGCGACTGACGGCCAGCCGTTGCACTACGCTGGTTCAGAGCCTGATATTGGAGCAGTCGATTCCCAATAGCCCTATTAAAAGTAGCACTACTGCACTGCCCAGATCGCTGCACTTACTTGACTTTAACCTGAATTAGCATAAAATTATAGGAAAGCCAACCGGCTTTTTAAAATTGCCTAAAATACGGAAACCCCATCAATGCATCGGCTGCAACGCTACTTCCAACAGTCTTGGGCAGAGCTGGCCAAAGTGGTCTGGCCGACGAGACGGCAAGCTATTCGGCTGACGATCGCGGTAATTATTTTTTCGCTGGTGCTGGCGGCTTTCATTGGCATCGTCGATTACTTCTACACACTAGGGCTACAATCACTGATTTCTAAAGGCTAATTAAGGACAACAAGGAACACTTTATGGCAACACCTGACACTACAACCAAACACTGGTACGTCGTCCACACCTACTCCGGTTACGAGGACCGGGTGGCCGAAAACCTGCGCCAGCGGATTGTGTCGTTGGGCATGGAAGATAAGATCTTCGATGTCATTGTGCCAAAAGAAAACCAGATTGAGATTAAAAACGGGCGGCGGCGGATCGTTGAGCGGCGGATCTTCCCCGGTTACGTGCTGGTACAGATGGATGTCACCGACGACTCTTGGTATGTGGTGCGTAACACGCCGAATGTCACCGGTTTTGTTGGCAGCGGCACCACGCCAACCCCGATCGACCCGGCCGAGGTGCGGCATATTCAGAAGCGCATGGGTGTCGAGGAGCCGAAGTACAACATTGACTTCGCGGTTGGCGAGACGGTTAATATTACCGACGGGCCGTTCAAGGGCTTCGACGGCTCGGTCAATGAGATCGACGAGAACAAAGGCAAAATCAAAGTGTTGGTTAATATGTTTGGCCGCGAAACGCCGGTCGAGCTTGATAGCCTGCAAGTAAAGAAGATTTAGGAGTAATTATGGCCGAGACAAAGAAAATTAAAGCCAATGTGAAGTTCCGACTGACCGCCGGCAAGGCCAGCCCGGCGCCGCCGGTTGGATCGATCTTGGGCGCCCAGGGCGTCAACATGATGGAGTTTGTGAACGGCTTTAATGAAGCCACCAAGGAGCTGGGCGATGTGCAGCTGGCGGTGCGGGTAGCGATCTTTGAAGACCGCAGTTTCACCTTCACCTTTAAGGGTGAGCCGACCGCTAACCTAATCCGTAAGGCTGCCGGTATTCAAAAGGGGGCCGGCAATCCGGTGAAGGATAAGGTGGCCACACTCAGCCGGACGCAGGTGCAGCAGATTGCCGAGCAGAAAATGCCGGACCTAAGCGCCAACGACCCGGAAGCGGCTTTTAAGGTGATCGCCGGTACTGCCCGCAGTATGGGCGTGAGCGTCGAAAAATAGCGAGCCGGGTGGCGCATGTTTTCAAAACTCATACACAGATGTGTGTATGATCCGTGTATGATAGTACTCAGATTTGAGCAGTAAACCAAATAAGTTGTGGGAGGCGCAAACCGCCGCTCGGACCACGAAGGAGTAGTAATGGCAGCAAGCAAAAAGAAACCGGAAGCAGTTGAGTCGGAGGCCGCTGAAGTAGAGGCGGCCGCGGTTGAAACTACGGAAGCGCCGATCGACACCGAAGACGTAACCCCCGACACCGATGTAACCCCTGAAGATGAAAGGCTGAGCGGCGATGGCGGTGATGCCGACAACGAAGCCCATACCACCAAGGCCGGCCGTCATAGCGCCAAGGCCCAGCGCGAAGCCGATGCCGAAGCCACCCGCAAGACGGCTGCCGCCGAGCATAAGGACGAACCGGATGAGCCTAAGGCCAAACCCAAGCCAATCCAGCGGCCCAACCCACTCAACCAGCACGGTAAGGCCTATCGGGCCGCTGCCGAACTGATTGATGCCACTAAGCGCTACGAGATTGACGAGGCGGTAACACTGGCTAAGCAGACCGCCAAAACCAAGTTTGACGCTTCCGTCGAGCTGCACATTAACTTGGGAGTTGACTCCCGCCAGGCCGACCAAATGGTGCGCGCCACGGTGGTGCTGCCATCCGGCACCGGCAAGAACCTGCGGGTCGCGGTGCTGGCGGCCGCCGATAAGCACACTGAAGCCAAGAAAGCCGGCGCCGAGATTATTAGCGATGGCGACCTACTGGCAAAAATCGAAAAAGGCCAGCTCAACTTTGATGTGCTGGTGGCCACTCCGGAAATGATGCCCAAACTCGGCAAGGTCGCCAAGGTGCTCGGGCCGCGCGGCCTCATGCCAAACCCCAAAAGCGGCAGCGTCACCACCAATGTTGGCGCAGCGGTGGAGCAGGCCAAGGCCGGCCGCGTGGAGTTCCGCATCGATAAGCAGGCGATTGTGCACACCATGATCGGCAAGGCTAGCTTTAGCGAGGATAAGCTCGCCGCCAACATTAAGGCCTTGATCGAGGCCATCCTAAAAGCTAAGCCGGCCGCCGCTAAAGGCACCTATGTGAACGCCATTACGCTGACCACTTCGATGGGCCCCGGTATCAAGCTAGACATCCAAAAGGCCATTGCCGCCGCCAACCCGAAGCGCTAGGTTGGCCGAAGCTGTGATATTATGGCTTAAGTAAGTTTAAGGGGACTATGGGAGTATTCAGCGACAGGGAGATCCGCCGGGCGATCGAAATCGGCCAAATCGTGGTTGATCCATATGAGCCGGAAAACGTGAAGGGCAGTAGCCTGGATCTTCGTTTGGGCGAGTGGTTTTATGTGACCGATAGCGCCACCAACCAGGACTACTACAACCCGTTCGACGAAAACTCGGTAAACGACTACTTTAAGGGGCCGCTCAAGGCGGTTTCAAACCAAGAGTGGGCCGATCATCACAACCGCAAGCCTTGGAATAATATCTCGCTGTACCAGCCGATTATTGTGCTCAGGCCGCATGAGCGCATTCTAGCGCACACCGTCGAGTACGTTGGTATCGCCTATGAAGGCACCACCACTATGCAGGCGCGCTCCACTTGGGGCCGCAACGGCATTGTGGTCTGCAAGGATGCCGGTTGGGGCGATCCCGGCTACATCAACCGCTGGACCATGGAAATCCAGAACGATAATGACGTTTCAGTGCCGCTGCCGGTCGGGATGCGCATCGCCCAAATGGTCTTTTATAAGATGAACAAATCCGAGAAGGTCTACGGCGATAGTGACAAGTATCAGGTGAAGGGCGGTATTGAGGTGGTGAAGCGCTCATGGAGGCCGGAGATGATGCTCCCACGAGCCTTCAAAGACACCATCGAGCTACCCACCAGCGGCTTCTAATGGCTGGCGGCGGCTTATTTATTGCGATTGAAGGGTTTGAGGGTGCCGGAAAGACTACCCGGACTAAGGCCTTGCAAACCGCTGTCCGCGAGCGCTCCGATCGCCGCTGCGAGGTTGTGCGCGAACCGGGCGGCGATCCGTTTGCTGAGGAGCTGCGGGAGCTGCTAAAGGCCTCGCCACACCAGATTACGCCTTGGGCCGAAGTGTTTACCTTCTGCGCCGCCCGTGCCAATATGCTGGCACTTAAAGTTAAGCCGCTGCTTGAAGCTGGCGCGGTGGTAATCTCTGACCGTAATTATATTTCCACGGTGGCTTATCAAGGCTGGGGTAACCATTGGCCGGCTGCCGAGCTGGAACGGCTGCGTAGTGTTTGTTCGGTCGCGGCCCAAGTCGCGCCTCCCGACCTGACATTGGTGCTTAATGTCGCGTATGAAACGGCGCTGCAGCGCCTGGCTAGCCGCGGCGAGGCCTCCGACCGATTCGAGGCACGTGGCCAAGACTACTTGCGGGCAGTCTTAGATGGCTACATCAAGGAGGCCCGCCTGCACAACTACCCAATTATCGATGGCAACCAGCTACCCGATAAGGTCGACGTCGCCATCTGGCAAGAAGTTAAGCCCCATCTACTTACTTGAGAGGCGGGGACATGTTGTTTTCCTCGAATCTATGCAACCTACGCAGTAAGGGGCTACTAGATGAGAGAAAATGATATGTCCCTGCTCTAGGAATGATGAGTGGTATTATAAGATCATGAAGCAATACTTGGATCTGCTCGAAGACATCAAGGACAATGGCGTTGCCAAGAGCGATCGCACCGGCACCGGCACTAAGAGCGTGTTTGGGCGCCAGATGCGCTTTGACTTGAGCGAGGGCTTCCCGGCCGTCACCACCAAAAAGCTGTTTTTACGCGGCATTATTCACGAACTCCTGTGGTTTCTGCAAGGCAGCACTAACATTAAGTACCTGGTTGATAATAACGTCCATATTTGGGATGAGTGGCCGTACCGGCATTATTTGGAGAAGCAGGGTAAGCCGGTGCCAGAATCCGGGAGTGAGGAGTGGAAGACCGGTATTAAGGAGTTTACCGAACGGATTAAGGATGATGAGCTGTTCGCGGCCGAGCATGGCGAGCTGGGGCCGGTGTACGGCTACCAGTGGCGCAGCTGGCCGACGCCCGACGGCCGCCATATCGACCAGATCCGGCAGGCAATCGATACCATTAAGCGCAACCCGGATTCACGGCGGATTATTGTATCGGCTTGGAATGTGGCCGACGTCGAGGAGATGAGCAAGGCCGGGTTGCCGCCCTGCCACCTGTTGTTCCAGTTCTATGTCAGCGAGGGCAAGCTGAGCTGCCAGCTCTACCAGCGCAGCGCCGACACCTTTTTGGGTGTGCCTTTCAACATTGCCTCGTACGCGCTGTTGACGATGATGATGGCCCAGGTGACCGGCCTCAAACCGGGCGATTTTGTCCATACGCTCGGCGACACCCACCTCTACTCGAACCACCTTGAGCAGGTGGATGAGCAGCTGGCGCGGACACCCAAGCCGCTGCCAACCATGAAGCTTAATCCCAAGGTAAAATCTATCTTTGACTTCACTATCGACGACTTTGAGCTGGTCAACTACGACCCCTACCCGGCGATAAAGGCTCCAATCGCGGTTTAGACGACTGCTACTAGACCTCGGTGGCCGGCTTAATTCGCTCCAAGGTAATGTAGCGGTACGGCAGTGGGTTCTGCTCGTCGGATTTCTGTGGCTCGTGCGAGACGATCTTCCACTGCCCCTCGACCAGCTTGGGGAAGATAACATCGCCCTCAACGTCAGCGTCGATCCGCGTCAAGTAGATCTTATCGGCCAGCGGCAGGGCGTCGGCGTACACCTGGCCGCCACCAGCAATAAACACCTCCGACTCGGCCTGGACCAACACCAGCGCATCATGCAAGCTGGCGGCTACCACATACCCCTCGCCGGCTTTTAGGGTGTGGCTAATCACAATGGTGCGACGCTGCGGCAGCGGGCCGCCCAGCCGCGACACAATGTTTTCAAAGGTCTTGCGGCCCATAATTACCACATGGCCGAGGGTTAATTGCTTAAAACGCTTGAGATCGGCCGGCATATGCCAGGGGATCTCGTTGCCCTTACCGATCACATTGTTATTGGCGTGACCAACAAAAACGGTAATAATACTCATTGCTTAGCCTTTCGTTTGCCGGTCGCTGGGTAGCGGAAACTGCTTGCAGTAGTCGCGAACCTCGGCGGCCAGCTTAGTTATATAGCTATCATCACTGCGATGCGTCAGGGCTTGATGGATCCATTCGGCGATGCGGTCCATATCGGCTGCTTTCATGCCACGAGTGGTCAGGGCAGGGGTGCCGAGGCGTACGCCGCTCGGACGGAAAGGCGGCAAGGGATCGTCGGGAATGGCGTTGCAATTGGCGGTCAGGTGGATGCGATCAAGTACTTCCTGGGCCTCACGGCCGTCAATATCTAATGAACTTTTCATATCGACCTGCATCAGGTGGTTGTCGGTGCCGTTGGTAATCAAGCGGAAACCCTTAGCCATCAGCTGGTCGGCCAGCCGCTGGGCGTTCACAAGCACCTGCTTGGCATAGACCTTAAACTCCGGCTGGGCAGCCTCGCCAAAGGCCACCGCCTTGGCCAGCACCTGAGCCATGTGGGGCCCGCCCTGAAATCCCGGGAAGACACTGCGGTCGATCAGGGTTGGCAGGTTCTCGAGGGTATGTTCGGGAGCTTTCAGCGGGTTGCTGACGGTACCGTTGCTTAAGATAATGCCCCCACGTGGCCCGCGCAGCGTCTTGTGGGTGGTCGAAGTCATCACGTGAAAACCGTGGTTAAAGGGATTATCCAGCACACCGGCCGCGATTAGGCCAGCAATGTGAGCCATATCGGCCATCAGCATGGCGCCAGCCTCGTTCCCGATGGCCGCAAACTTGGCGTAATCCAGCTCACGCGGATAGCCGGAGAAACCGGCCAGCAGGATCTTCGGTTTGTGCTTTAGCGCCAGCTCACGCATATGGTCATAATCAATCTCGCCGGTCTCAATATCCTTCATCTTATAGCGGATAAAGTTATAGAGTTTACCCATGGTGGTGGCCGGTGCGCCGTGTGTAAGGTGGCCGCCGTGACCCAGGTCCATACCCATCACGGTGTCCCCGGGCTTGAGCCAGGCAAAGTAGACCGCCACGTTGGCCGGCGCGCCGGAAAGCGGCTGCACATTGGCGTGGTCACTGCCAAACAGCTTTTTGGCGCGCTCAATGGCGATCGACTCCATTGGGTCGGTATTCTCCTGGCCACCGTAGTAGCGCTTCCCAGGATAGCCCTCCGAGTATTTATTGGTGAAAACGGTGCCCATGGCCTCTAGCACCGCCCGCGACACGTAGTTTTCGCTGGCGATTAGCTCAAGACCGTCACGCTGCCGCTGCTCCTCGGCCCGAGTTAATTTGGCCAGTTCGGGATCCGATTTCTCCAGCGCGTCCAGCTGCATACCGCCTACCTCGTTAATGGGTTTAATTGTAGCAGACCCTTAGTTGACAAAGGTAATGCTGCTAATCCAAACTTTAAATGTAAGAAGCGGGAGTACACAGTGGTTGTTATTACCGGTGCGAGCGACGGGTTGGGACTGGAGCTGGCTAAGCTATATCAGGCCGAGGGCAAGCAAGTGGTGAATGTGTCGCGGCGACCTTCCAAATACGCCGACATAAACCTATTGCATGATCTCAGCAAAGGACCGGAGATTACGGCTGCCGCCAAGGAAATTATAAAACTTACTGAACCGCTAGAAGTCCTGGTGAACTGTGCCGGAGTCCTGACCATTGAGCAACTTGGGCAGATCTCGGAGGCGGAGATTGAGCGCACCATGGCGATTCATGTTAAAGCACCGATCCTACTGGTATCGGAGCTGCTGGCGCGCATCAAAAAAGATGGCAGTGACATTGTTAACGTGTCCTCAACGCTGGGTACGCGTGCCAAGCTCGATAACATCGTTTATGGCGCCTCCAAGTGGGCCCTGCGCGGCTTTAGCGCCAACCTGCGCGCCGAGCTTAAAGACACACCCTCTCGAGTAATTAGCTTCTGCCCGGGCGGTTTCGAAACCAAGATATTTGAGAAGGTGGCCGGTGCCGACAACAGCTCTAAGAAGGGCGCATTGATGTCGGCCGCCGACATGGCCAAGTGCCTGAAGCAGCTGCTGGACCTTCCAAAAAATATGGAGGTTGCCGAAATTATCATCGAGCGCAAACAACCAAAGTGAGCGTTGACTTTTAGCTGCTAGGAAGTTACAATCACTACTGATTACTGAAGACCGGAGCAGCCGCAAGGCTTAATTGGCTCCCGAGGTAAGGTTAAAACTTAATGAAGTTCTAATCTGTCTGGAAACCGTCTTCGGCTGATCACCGAAGATTTTTTGTTTTAGGAGACTCGCATGGCCGTTACCCGCGCCGTTAAAGAAGAGACCGTTGCCACACTGCAAGCCGACCTGGCCCAGTTGCAGCTCGCCGTTCTAACCGACTATCGGGGATTGAGCGTGGCGGAGCTCACCGAGCTGCGCAGCAATCTGCGCGCCGAAGGCATTAGCTACCGAGTCACCAAAAACACCCTGTTGCGACTGGCGGCGGCCGGCTCGGAGCGGTTTAAGCAAATTGACCCGGCCAGCTTTGCCGGCCCGATGGCGCTAGCTATCTCGGTTACCG
>DATKHK010000065.1:0-2040 GCA_035510255.1 Saccharimonadales bacterium (SeqCode)
AGAGCGAGGAACTGATTGGCCGGGTGCGGCAGGAAATCCGCAAAAGCTTTGAGCGCCGCGACAAGCAGCGCACCGGTGACTGGGCGCGCTTTAAAATGAACCTGCGCGACGATATTGCCGACTTTCTCTATGCTAAGACTAAGCGTAACCCAATGGTGCTACCGGTAATCAATGAGGTTGACGGTAAATAGAACTATAGGGGAGCCATCTCTCTTCAAGAAATAGCTCCCCTAATGGGTGGTGCGGTGGTGGTAGGCCTGGTCGAAGGCCGCTGCCATGCGCTGCCTTACTAGCGCTGAAACCGGTGACCGGTTTTTCCAAGCACCGAGTTCGTGGTGCTGGATGGTGAGCTGCTTAGGATCTCGATATTGAATTAGGCGTCGATCATGCTCACCAATGCCGATCAGTATACCAACCATTGCTTGCGTAACGGAGGCAGCCAGATCGCTTTCCAGCTTGATGCCTTCTTCCTGACAGGCAGCCATAGCTGCACGTACGGCGCGGATCGTTCTGTCCTGCGGCCATTCCAACGACCGTATTCGGTCCTGCTCGGCCAATCCGGTGAGCAGGACATGGATGAAATCCGCCTTAGATAGACATAAGGGACTCCCCATGATGAAGCTGCTCACTTTCGGTTGAGGTACAACGAACGCTAGCATTATAGGGATTAATCTGGAAATACCCAAGCAAAAGAGGCATAATATAGTGAGTATGGCAGGCCGCAAACGCAAAAAAACCAGTATTCCTCGTCTGAGCTTCCGTCCGAACTTAGGGGAAGGCGTGGCGCGCGAAATTGGCGCCATTGTTTTAGTGGTGCTGGCCTTAATCCTGATCTTCGCCATGTTTAACTTTGGTGGGGCTTTGGCTACCAGCCTGTTTGGGGGGCTGCGTCTTGCTATCGGATTCGCGGCCTATCTACTGCCACTGATCTTTCTACTACTGGCCTTTATGCTGTTTCAGCCCACCAAGTATGAGGTGCAAGTGCATAACTACGTGGGGTTTGCGGGCTTCATTGTAGCTCTAGCCGGCTTGTTGCATATTGGGATTGAACCGATTGTCTCACTGAGTATCGCGAAGCAGGGGCAAGGCGGCGGTCTGGTCGGTTACGGTTTGAGCAAGCTCTTTCTGATGATTCTCAACGTGCCGGTTTCAGCCATTATCCTCCTGGCCTTGCTAATTATTTTTACCATTATTGCTGCCAACACCCGCTTAAGTGAGCTGATTGCTAAAATTAGCGGGTTCTTCAGGCGCGAAGCCAAGCCTGAGCTGACCATTAACCAGCCCGCTGGCACTGTACCTACAAACCAGCTGGAGATTCGCGGTACCATTGGTAGCCAGGGTAAAAAAGCTAAATCCAAAGAAGCTGAAACCGCCTTGGTGAGCGTGAACGACCCCGACTGGGTGCCGCCTTCCATCGACCTGCTGGCCAGCGCCAGCACAAAGCCGGATGCCGGTAACATCAAGGAAAACGCAGCCATTATCCAAAATACCCTGTCTAATTTTGGGATAGAGGTGGCTATGGGCGAGGTTAATGTTGGGCCGACCGTGGCCCAGTACACCATGAAACCGGCCAGTGGGGTTAAGCTGGCCAAAATCACCGGCTTGGAGACCAACCTGGCCATGGCTTTGGCAGCGCCGGCGATCCGGGTTGAGGCACCGATTCCCGGCAAAGGGGCGGTTGGTGTTGAGCTGCCTAATAAGGCGGTAGCCCAGGTACGCCTGCGCCAGCTGATGGAAACCCAGGAGGTCCAGGGAGCCCAGTCGCCACTGACGCTCGTGCTGGGTCAAGATGTGGCCGGAGCGCCAGCCATCGCCGACCTGGCCAGCATGCCGCACTTGCTCATAGCTGGGGCGACCGGTGCCGGTAAGTCGGTGATGATCAATAGCCTGCTCGTCAGCCTGCTGTATCGTAACTCGCCAGCCCAGCTCAAGCTGATTCTGGTTGATCCCAAGCGGGTTGAGCTGAACCTCTACAACGACATTCCGCATCTCCTTACGCCAGTAATTGTGGAGCCGGAAAAAACCGTTTCAGCCCTGAAG
>DATKHK010000066.1:0-4223 GCA_035510255.1 Saccharimonadales bacterium (SeqCode)
ATCCATCTAGAGATGCCGCTTTAGGTTGTATGAGGAGCTGGCCCCAAGTTAACTTGACCAGGATTCGTCCCTACATCTTCTAGAAGTGTGGTATAGGATGCGTCCATAAAACTACTTAGTCGACGGCCGAGCTCATCGAACGACGCTACTGAGCCTCCCAACTCCTTCCAGACATTCCACACCTTTTCTCGATCAGCTTGGCTTGGAATTAGATTGATCTCTTTAAAGGTTGCCTCCAGAAGTGCCTTTGGCCTGGCTTTCTGCCAGTTATCATCGGGTAGATCCTTCAGCCACTGAGGCGCAAGGTCTTTGATAGAATCAATCATCTCTTCCTCCTTTGCTTGGGGTATCCACCCGGGTGGTGAAGGTATGAAGAAGTTAAAATCAGTTCCAAAAGAAGCCATGGTGCTCCCTCTTTGCCATGGGCGGCGAACGTGTTCAATGAAGTTGTTCCTGTAAAACCTCAGTTGGTAGTAAAGCCAGAGGGCGCCCTCAAGATGCTGGGTGGCAAAATTACGCAGCGCTGTAGGAGGCGCGGCAGATTGAAGCTGCTCGACAAGGTGTCTAAAATCGTATTTCTCCGGATCTTCCAGGCCGAGGCTAAAGGCAACAGTATGCGCCCATTGGTCCAATGCCATATTCGAGAAAATATACAGCGATTCGTTGTCTAATCTCATTTGCATAGTAAGCTGATGGCGCTCACGAGAGATTACTTGAACTTTTTTAGGCAAAGGAACCCCAGCGCGAAAGCCACGTCTAGGCTCGAGCCTACGCTCTCTCGTATTCAGGACAGTTACGCGCATTCGAGCTCGACCCATACGCTCAACAATATAAGCTACATCCTGGAGCCGTTCGAGCAGGTGGCCATGGTGATAGAAAAGTGCATAAGGCCCAGGCGATGGTTGAGTATTGCCAACCACGAGGCTACCAAAATCCCGCTCACGTTTGATGAGCTGTTCGAGTGAATCTATGAGCTCTTGAGCATTTGGATACATACGCCTATTTTACCTCTAATACCACTGCACATTGGGGATAGGTCATCGAACCTGCTTTACAGATAGAAAATGGCGAAAACGAAAGCCGAGCAAACGCTCGACTTCTCAAAATGGCTACGAGATAATGATGTTTTCGGCTTTGCTAAGGAGAAAACAGCACGGTCTGTTGTTGTAATAATTACTTGGCTGGGGCGGAGGGATTCGAACCCCCGAATGCCAGGACCAAAACCTGGTGCCTTACCACTTGGCCACGCCCCATCGTCGGCCACGCCCGCGCGTGACCCAAATCAACCCTAGTATTGTACCGACAACCGGTTGGCTTGGAAAGGCGCGAAGCTGAGAGGGAGCTTAAGTTGTCAAGCATTACCAGGTAGTGTATTGTGCGGATATGCGGCGTCCTACTCAATCCATTGCAATCGAGACTGATACTATTATCCGCGTACTGGCACTAATTACGGTTTTTGTAGCGGGAATTTGGTTGGTAACGCGGCTGGAGCGCGAACTGGTCTGGATCGGGATTGCCTTCTTTTTGGCGGTGGCGTTGGACCCGGCGGTCAGCGGCATCGCCAAGCTGCTGCACTGCGGCCGGCTAATCGCTACCGGCCTGGTTTCAATCCTCTTTTTTGTGCTGCTGGGGCTGCTGGGCGCTAGCCTGCTGCCGCCACTGGTCAGCCAGAGCCAGGCGCTGGTGCGGGAGCTGCCAAACTATTTGCAGAAGACTGAGCAGTCGCATAGTACACTTGGTCACTTGGTGCAGAGCTATAACCTGGTGCAACGGGTAAAGGATGTGCAGTCTCACCTACTCAGTGATATTTCTTCGAGCACCGGCACAGCGCTGGGAGTGGTCTTAAGTATTTTCAACGGCCTGACCGCCCTGGTGACGATTTTTGTGCTGACCTTCTTTATGCTGCTTGAGGGACCACGCTGGGTGGCGTGGAGCGGCCGGCGGGTGCCAAAGGAGGAGCAGTCGCAGTACCATCGTATTACCGCCCGGATGTACAAGATCGTTTCCGGCTACGTCACCGGTAACCTGATTATCGCGGCGATTATGGCGGTACTTACCAGCCTGGCGATCGAGCTGGTTGGTGTACCGTTCGCGATTCCCTTAGGCATTTTAAGCGGACTAGCCACCATTATCCCGATGATTGGCGGCTTCCTGGCTATGATCATAGTGTGTAGTGTGGCGGCCTTTACCTCGCCCGGCGCTGCCATTATTCTGCTGATTTACTTTGGGTTTTACTTGGTGATTGACGCCCATGTGTTGCGGCCGGTGGTGTACAGCCGGAGCGTGCAAATGTCTTCGCTACTGGTGATGATTGCGATTGTACTCGGTACCGCGCTCGACGGGATTATCGGTGCGTTGGTGGCTATTCCGGTGGTGGCCTGCATGGGAGTACTGCTAACCGACTACTTTGGCAACGGTAAGCACCCGGCTTCTAAAGAGTAGCGAGCGTTAGAGGCGGCGCCAGCGCGGGCCGTAGGGTGTGTCCTCGATTTCTAAACCGGCGGCTCGCAGCTGCTTACGAGCGCGGTCGGCGGCGGCGTAGTCTTCGGCTTTGCGGGCACCTTCGCGTTCAGCTAAGACCGCTTTCTGTTCGGGTATAATGTCGGTGCGCTCGGCCAGGCCTAGGCCCAGGGCGGCGTCAATCTGTGCCACCTGTTCGGTGGTTGGCAGGCGGTTGTCCTGCTCCATAGTGTCGACCAGTTCACTGACCACCGCCAATGCCTGCGGGGTTGCCAGATCGTCGGCTAACGCCTCATTAAAGCGGCCATAGAACAGGGCAAAGTCGTCGTCACTCAGGGTAGCGGCGCCGGTTTGGAACTGGGCGTCGGCCCAGGCCCGCAGGCGCGCCAGGAACTGGGTGGCAGCGTCTAGTGATTCCCAGGTGAAGTTTTGCTGGGTGCGGTAATGGGCCTGCAGATACAGCAAGCGCAGTGCTGCCGGGGTGTAGCCGCGCCCAACCACCTCACTGAGTGTGTAGGAGTTGTTTAATGATTTACTCATCTTGCGGCCATCGACCATTAGATGCTCATTATGCACCCAGTAGGTTGCTAGCGGCGCGCCGTTATGGGCGGCCTCGCTCTGGGCGATCTCGTTGGTGTGGTGGGTGCCAATGTGGTCAACGCCGCCGGTGTGAATATCAATGGTGTCGCCAAACTCCTGCTCAATAATTGCCGAGCACTCTAGGTGCCATCCCGGAAAGCCCTCGCCCCACGGGCTGTTCCAGCGCATGGTATGGTCGGCAAAGTGACCCACAGTAAAGAACCACAGCGCGAAGTCGGCCGGGTGGCGCTTTTCGGCGTCGGTTACTACCTCGCTGCGGGCGCCGGTTTCTTTTTCGCTTAAAGGCTGGCCGCTCAGCTTGCCGTAATCCGGCGATTTGGTGACATCAAAGTAGATGGCCTGATTGGCCTGGTAGGCAAACCCTTTTTCGAGCAGGGTTTTAATCATCTCAATCTGGCACTCAATGGTGTCGGTGGCCTTAACGTAGCGCACTGGCGGTAGCACCCGCAAGCTCTGCATGTCGCTTTTAAACACCTTGGTGTAAAACTCAGCGACCTCCCAAACGGTCTTACCCTCTTCGTTGGCTCGCGATTGCAGCTTGTCGTCGCCCTCGTCGGCGTCGCTGCTGAGGTGGCCAACATCAGTAATATTCATGATGTGATCGATGCGCAGGCCGTTGAACAGGAGCACCCGCTTTAGGGTATCGTTAAAGACCGCGTTGCGTAGGTTACCAATATGGTAGTAGTGGTAAACCGTTGGGCCACAGGTGTAGAGGCTGATATGGCCGGGTTTGAGTGGCTTAAGCGGCTGCTTTTTTCTGGCTAGGGTGTTGTAGATGTTCATATTCCCGAATGTGTTTACTTAATGAAGCCACAAAGTTGGCTTTGGCTTCGCTTAATGACGTGTTATTGATCTGACAGCCGGCGGCCCGGTCGTGTCCCCCACCGCCAAAATCCATGCAGGCTTTGGCAGCCACCGGCATAGTTGCCCGAGTGGAAACCTTGATCTTGTTGCCCTCGCCGCCGTAGTGGCGCATCACCACTGCCACCGCCACTCCCAGCGCGTTTTGCAGCTCATAAATCACTAGGTCGGCTGGGTCATGCAGCTCGGCGTACTGTTTCAGCTCTTCCGGCGTTACCGTTACCAGGGCGATCTTGCCCTCGGCGTAAAGCTCCAGGCGAGCCAGCAGCCGGCCTTTCAGCTGCAATAGCTCTGGTGTTAGG
>DATKHK010000067.1:0-6548 GCA_035510255.1 Saccharimonadales bacterium (SeqCode)
ATTAATGGAAGGGTCCGGAATGGCCCACCACAGAGAGTGAAAGTCTCGTACATGAAAATTCTGAGCCCTTATGTTTGTATTCTCGAGTAGGCCGGGACACGTGAAACCCTGGTTGAATCTGGCGGGACCACCCGCTAAGGCTAAATACTCTTTACGATCGATAGTGAACTAGTACCGTGAGGGAAAGGCGAAAAGAACCCCGGAAGGGGAGTGAAATAGAACCTGAAATCATGTGCTTACAATGAGTCAGAGCAGATTTATTCTGTGATGGCGTGCTTTTTGTAGAACGATCCAGCGAGTTAATTTGTACGGCAAGGTTAAGTCATCTGACGGAGCCGCAGTGAAAGCGAGGCTTAATAGGCCGATTTAGTCGTACGGATTAGACCCGAAACCGGGTGATCTAACCATGGGCAGGTTGAAGCGTGGGTAACACCACGTGGAGGACCGAACCAGGAGGAGGTGCAAATCCTTTGGATGACCTGTGGTTAGCGGAGAAATTCCAATCGAACTCGGAGATAGCTGGTTCTCCGCGAAATAGCTTTAGGGCTAGCGTCACGAACTCTCCTTCGGGGGTAGAGCTCTGATTGGGTCTGGGGTCCTTACGGATACCCATCCCTGTCAAACTGCGAATACCGAAGTGAATTACCGTGGCAGTCAGAACGGCGGGGCTAAGCTCGTCGCTCAAGAGGAAAACAGTCCAGACCGTCGTCTAAGGTCCCTAAATGTATACTCAGTGGGAAACGATGTGGGAACGCATAAACAACCAGGATGTGGGCTTAGAAGCAGCCATGCATTTAAAGAGTGCGTAACAGCTCACTGGTCAATGGTGATCCTGCGCGGAAAATATAACGGGGCTAAGTATACTACCGAAGACACGGACTGCTGCAGCAATGCAGTAGTGGTAGCGGAGCGTTCCTCATGCAGTGAAGCCGAGCCGGAAGGCCAGGTGGAGCGTGGGGAAGTGAGAATGCTGGAATGAGTAACCATAAGACAGGTGAGAATCCTGTCCACCGTAAGAGCAAGGTTTCCTGGGCAACGATTATCGTCCCAGGGTTAGTCGGGCCTAAGCCGAGGCGAGTAGCGTAGGCGATGGACAACGGGTTAATATTCCCGTACCGGCGATGGTGTTGCGTACATGTGCGCGGCATGGTAGTTCGAGCAGACTTTTGGTTATGTCTGTCTAAGTGCGTAGTCTTCGGATGAAACACGAATGAAAGGTCCCTAAAAAGGCCAATTCGAGTGAGCCAAGCCGACCAGAAAAGCATGTACGTGTCAAGCCATAGCCGCCCGTACCGCAAACCGACTCAGGTGCTCGGGTCGAGTAGACCAAGGTGAACGAGAGAACCCTCTTTAAGGAACTCGGCAATACAGCGACCGTAACTTCGGGATAAGGTCTGCCAGCTTCGGCTGGCCGCAGCAAAAGCGTCCAAGCGACTGTTTATCAAAAACACAGGTCTGTGCTAACTCGAAAGAGGATGTATACGGACTGACGCCTGCCCGGTGCTGGAAGGTTAAGTAGAGCGGTGAGAGCTGCGACATGAAGCCCCAGTAAACGGCGGCGGTAACTATAACCGTCCTAAGGTAGCGAAATTCCTTGTCAGGTAAGTTCTGACCCGCACGAATGGCGTAACGATTTGGACACTGTCTCAAAGAGGGACTCGGTGAAATTGCAATAGCGGTAAAGATGCCGTTTACCCGCACCAAGACGGAAAGACCCCGTGGAGCTTTACTACAGCTTGGCATTGGGCCGGGTTGTCATATGTGTAGCATAGGTGGGAGGCTTTGAAGCCTCGGCGCTAGCCGAGGTGGAGCCACCAGTGAAATACCACCCCTATGGCAATCTTGTCCTAACCTGGACCGCAACAAGCGGACAAGAGTATGGCTTATACGTAATCGTTTTCCCTTTTGTGCCACATATCGTCTGTTCTAGCGAACAGATTGCATAGTCACAAACTAGGAAAAGATTACGCTTAGCCATACGAATAAAGCATTGTAAAAAGCAACACATTTTTCGTTCTGGTGGGAATATATTTTTTATGGCGCATGCAACCTGGCGTAAGCCAAGGGGCTACTAAGCCAGAAAAAATTATATTTCCACGTAAGAACGAATCTGCAAGTGTCTAAAGTCTTTCGCACAATGCTTTATTAAATTGTTTGCCCGTTTGTTCCGGTTCAGGAACAGTGTCTGGTGGGTAGTTTAACTGGGGCGGTTGCCTCCTAAAGAGTAACGGAGGCGTTCAAAGGTTGACTAGGTACGGATGGAAATCGTATCGATAGTGCAAGCGCATAAGTCAGCTTGACTGTGAGGCCTACAAGCCGAACAGGTGCGAAAGCAGGAGCTAGTGATCTGCTGTCACACTGTAGAATTTATTCTGCAAGAAAGTGGAATCGGCAGCACTCAACGGACAAAAGCTACCCCGGGGATAACAGGCTTATAGCGCCCAAGCGTCCACAGCGACGGCGCTGTTTGGCACCTCGATGTCGGCTCGTCCCATCCTGGGGGTGAAGCAGCTCCCAAGGGTTTGGCTGTTCGCCAATTAAAGGGGTACGCGAGCTGGGTTCAGAACGTCGTGAGACAGTTCGGTCCCTATCTGGTGTGGGCGTAAGGAAATTTGCGGAGGTTTGTCCCTAGTACGAGAGGACCGGGATGAACGAACCTCTGGTGTACCGATTGTCGTACCAACGGCATTGTCGGGTAGCTAAGTTCGGTTGCGATAAGTGCTGAAAGCATATAAGCACGAAGCCATCTCCAAGATTAGATTTCCCCATCAGACCCCAGAAAGATTATCTGGTTGATAGGCACTAGGTGTAAGCGTAGTAATACGTTCAGCCGAGGTGTACTAATCGGTCGATCGACTTTTTTGTGATTTTGTTTGACTAGCGGTTTGTGGCTTATAAAGCCATGTACCATTCAATTCGATCCGAACTCTCAAGTAGAGCTTCGGGCTGTGAGCATACCTATGCGTAGAGTGATATACGCTCCCGGTCTAGGATCTTCAACGATGCTAGCTGGTGGCGGATAGCTGCCCCTACGGTAGGTCTGCCTGCAGCCCGGTGCTTTTAGCGGTGAGGCCACACCGGTTCCCATCCCGAACACCGAAGTTAAGCTCACCAGCGGCGATGATACTACGTAAGTGGGAAAGTAGCACGGTGCCGGATTATTAAAAAGACGTCCTTTACGGGGCGTCTTTTTATATTTAATTAAAACATAATGCGTACATGGCGATGCCTGCTGCCACGCTAACGTTCAGCGATTCTTTGCTGCCACGCTGCGGGATTTCTAATACCGCATCGCAGGCCGCGAGTACGTCGGCCGCAATGCCGGCGACTTCATTGCCCACGATTAGCGCGGCGGGGAAGCGGGGGTTGGCCGTGAACAAATTGGTGCTTTTAGGCGTCTGCTCGAGCCCATAAATTGTACAGCCGCGGGCGCGGCAGGCCGCGATGGCGGATAATGAATCATCAAAGTGTTCAAGCATAACCGTCTTCTCAGCACCGAGCGCGGTCTTGGCAATTTCGCGGCTGTTGCGAGTGACTACCACCGGGTCACGGCTGTCATTTTTGAGCTCCGGATAAGGAGTAGTACCACAGGCCAGCACCCGCTCTACGCCGGCCGCGTCGCAGCTTCGCAGAATCGCACCAACGTTATGGGCGCTGCGCAGGTTGTCTAAAATTAGTGTCAGTTGAACCATTGGCGTGTTCAATTATACTTCATTAAAAATTGGCCAAAATTGTGAGTACAAAATAACCACAAAAATTATTGACAGCGTAAGCATATTATGATACCTTAGAAAGCGAGGTGAAGCCGCTTATGTAGCTTCTAACAAACTTTTACCGCAAGGTAACCTAAGCAGTTTGTGGGAAACGCTAAAGCGGTTTCTGTGTCGCTTCGGCACAATAGAATAAGCAATTAACTAAAATGATAGGAGACTACTATGGCTGGAACTGTACGTGGTGGCCGCAAGGCTGCAGCAACCAACAAGCAGCGCTACGGCGCTAACTTCTACGAAACCATTGGTGCTCTGGGTGGCCGCAAAAGTCGCGGCGGTGGGTTCGCTAAGAATCCCGATCTAGCTCGCGAGGCTGGACGCCGAGGCGGAATGGCTTCACGTCGGCGCAAGAGTAACGGTAACGCCTAACCCTTGGGCATTACCAACCTAAAAGAGACCCCATCGAGGGTCTCTTTTAGTGCTTGGCCGTTTTAAGCGTAGCCTGGGCCAGCGCCAACCGGCTGCGTCGATGGCTGCGGTAGAGTACCACCATTAGAGTGGCCCCGACAATATACAGCAGGCTACTACTACCGGTCTTAGGTGTTTCAGGTGGTGTCGACCCTGAGCTGGGGACGATTGACTGTGGGCTGCTGCCCCCTTGCAGGGAGGTTTGATTACTGCTACTGGGCTTTTGAACCGCTGGCTGCTGCGCTGAGGCGCTACTACTATTGCTAGCACTAGTGCTCGTAGTTGGCGCCGGCTTGGCGGTTGATTGGCTCTTAGTCTGCTGCGATTGCCGTTCAGCGGTCTGGTTGCGCTGCAGCTGAGCTTGGCGCTGCTGGTTGCCATATAGGAATGTCGCGACAACTACGATGCCGACAAGCAACAACCCTCCTACAGTAGTTAGTACGTCTCGGTTCATGACCTGCCCCCATTATGCGTTTGTCTGACACACCTCTTAGGCGAAGTATAAATTAGAGGCTAATCGATTGGCAACCGCCTTTAGCACAAAAACTCGCTGACAAACTCAGATGGGGCACCACGCAAATTGAATACAAGGAGGTGAGCACTCATATTTTCTTCACAGTGGGCCCCATCTCAGCCTACCAGCGAGACAATCAGTCATACTAACATAACTACTTACTAATGTCAATGATTTTATAGCGCAATATGAGCGTAAGCGCTATACTAAGTCCATGTATATCGGGGTTGATATCGGCGGTTCTAAAATTTTGGTAGCGGCCAGTGAAGGTGGACCGAAAATTCTGCATAGCCAGAAAATTAAGACACCCAAGGACGGCAATCAAGGAGTCGCCGAGATTATTCACCTAATTGAGCAGGTGGCCGCAAAAGCGCCGGTGCGCTCAATCGCGATCGCTGCGCCTGGGCCTTTTGATCGCAAGGCCGGCGTGTATGGCTCGGTGGTTGCTAACCTGCCCGGCTGGGCCAACACCAAGCTGACCAAGCCACTGCAAAACCACTTTAACCTGCCGGTTAGCCTGCATCAGGATGTTGAGGCGGCTGGTATCGCCGAGGCCACTATTGGGGCGGGCCGGGACCAGCCCTATGTTCTCTATGTTACGATCAGTACCGGCATTGGGGCTTCGCTGGTGGTTAACGGCGAGACCTACCACGGCACTCACAACCTTGAGGCTGGCCATATCATTATTGATCCGGATGGGCCGGTCTGCGGCTGCGGCGGCCGTGGTCACTTTGAGGCTCTAGTTTCCGGGCCGGCTATCAAAAAGCGCTACGGCAAGTACGGCTACGAGATTACCGATCCGGCCGTCTGGGACGAGATTGCCGGCACTATGGCGCTGGGATTTCATAGCTTCATTGCGGCCTACTCACCGTCAATTGTGGTCGTTGGTGGCGGGGTCGGGGTTCACTATGATCAGTTCCACGACTTTCTAGTGGCTCATCTCCAGCGTCTCAACCCGCTGTACCCCTTGCCGCCAATTGTGGTCGCCAAGCACACCGAAACTGCCGTGGCGTACGGTGCACTCATTTTTGCATCCCGACATATATAGCTAAATTTTTGGCTGCGGAACTCGCCTGCGGCTCAAACAGTCCTCGCTCAAAGAATTTACTATAAATGCCGGGATGCTAATCAGTAGGTGCGGCTGCGGGCAGATACAATTCGCTCATGCTTGCTGCTATCCGCGAGGCGGGCGTATACTCGGGGAATAACAGCGGTCGAGGAGGGTGTTTTGAACACGATCATTAAGGACTTCCCACAGTTTACATTTGTTCCGGGAAAGTTTTTTATGTGGTCGCCCCACACCAACTCCATCCTCTACGACAAGCGCCGCAGCAGCCAAAACGATGGCAAAATCGCGTTGGTACATGAAATTGGCCACGCATTGCTGGGTCACCGCCTCTACCGCTACGATATGGAGCTAATGAAAATGGAAATGGATGCCTGGGACCAGGTACGGCAGCTGGCGCCCAAGTATAATCTGTATGTTGACGAGGAGCATATTGCCCGTTGCATCGCCACCTACGACGAGTGGCTGACCAAACGGGCGACCTGCCCCGACTGTCAGAATTTTAGCCTGCAAAAGGGACGCGACCAGTATGGCTGCTTTGCCTGTGGCTCAATCTGGCGCGTTAACTGGCGCAAGGACCGCCGGGTAACCAGGCGAGTGGTGGAGCGCTATGAGCATCCGCAGTTGGCTCAAGCCCAGTTCTCCTCCAAATAATCGCGAAGGCGCCTATCCGTCCTTTACCTGAAGCCAAAAATCCGTTAGACTAAGAGTAATCATCCTTCCTATTTCATTACTGTGAGAGTGGGGGTGAAATCTTTTTTTGAAGGAGGCAAGTTTTGCCTACAAAAAC
>DATKHK010000068.1:0-4850 GCA_035510255.1 Saccharimonadales bacterium (SeqCode)
TTAATTAGTATCAGCTGGCTTTGCGCAGATGACTCAAACCTACGCCGAAGCCGAACGGTTCTTGTACCGTGACCTGCCGCGCACCGGCGCGGTGGTGTTTACCGGCGGACGGGGCCTGGAGCGAACGGTCGAGTTATTGAACCGGCTGGGGAATCCTCAAGAGGCAGTGCGGACGGTTCATGTGGCGGGAACGTCGGGTAAGGGCTCGGTGTGCTACATGATCGACGCGCTGCTACGAGCCCACGGCTACCATACCGGCCGGTTTGTTTCGCCGCACATTTATGGCCTGACCGAGCGCTTTGCCGTGGATGGCCACGCTATTAGCCACCGTGAGCTGGCCCAAAAAACCGCTGAGATCAAACCGGTAATAACCGCCATAACCGCTAGCCCATTTGGTAGCCCCACTTTTTTTGAGGCGGTTACGGCGATCGCTTTTATGGTAAACCGCGATCACCGGGTGGAGTACGCGGTAATGGAGACTGGGATGGGCGGGCTGTATGATTCCACCAATACTATTAGCCGCCACGATAAACTGGCAGTAATTACCAGGCTGGGCCATGACCACACCGCTATACTGGGCAGAAGCTTAAGGGCAATTGCCACGCAAAAGGCGGGGATTATACCGGAGGATGGGGTGGTGGTGGCGCTGCGCCCAGATAATGCCAGCGCCCGCCGCAGTATTACCGAGACGGCTCGGAAGCGCCACAGTGAGCTAATATGGGTCGATGCTAGCTCGGCCCCGTCGGTTTTAGCGGCGGCATTACCAAAGCTTATCGGCCGGCACCAACAAGAAAATGCTGCCGTTGCCCTGCGGGCGTTTGAATATCTAGCAGCTCGTGACGGCTTTACGGTTAAGCCAGCCGCGGTTACCCGAGCACTGAGCAATCTAGCTATCCCCGGCCGCTATGAGCAGCGGCGCTGGCATAACCACCCGGTTATACTTGATGGGGCGCATAATTTACAGAAAATTACGGCTTTGTGCGACACATTGGATGGACAGTTGCCGGTTAAGCCAGTGGCAATCGTAGCTTTCAAGGAGGATAAGTCGTTTGGGCCGCTACTGCGACGGTTAGGCGCGAGTACTGCGTCGGTTATTATTACCCGGTTTGACGGTGAGGTTGATATGGACCTTGGTGCGGCGGCACCGCAGAAAATAGCGGCTACGGCTCGGAGGGCTGGCTTAACCGGCATCCACGTTGCTGCCAATCCGGCTGAAGCCATGGATATGGCAGCCGGGCTGCTCGTGCCCGGCCAGCCGCTGGTCGTAACCGGCTCAATGTATCTGCTAGGTGAGGTTGCTGAGCTGTTGTAAGCTAGGGATATAAATTAGAGCTATATGATTCAGACACTAGGACGGGTTACGCGAGAGGTGCGGGCGGAAATCGCCGAAGAGAAGTCGATCCGTCAGACCGATGAACTGTTTGTGCTGTTTTCACTAGGCAGCCAGTTTGACCACCTCATTAAGCAGCAGTTGGACCGGTTGGGCGTCTACTGCGTGGTGGCCGATCCGGCGCGGGTGAGGGCGGCGGATATTAAGTGGCTGGCGCCAAAGGGCTTAATTCTTTCGGGTGGGCCGGCTTCGGTACATATCGCGCCACCACCGTTTGACGCCGCGATCTTCGATCTAGGCATCCCGACGCTGGGAATTTGTCTGGGCTTTCAGTTATGGGCGCAGCATATTGGCGCTACCGTGGCCACCGCGTCTACTAAGGAGTTCGGAACGCACCTCTTAACCGTAACCAAGCCAGAGAGGTTGTTTGCCGGGCTGCCTACTACCATGCCGGTACTGGAGAGTCACGGTGACCGGATTGAGTCGGGCCGGGTGCTCAAGGTGTTGGCAGCGACCGACAACGCTCCAGTGGCGGCGGCTCGGCACGAGCACTTGTGGGGCGTGCAGTTTCACCCGGAGGTGACCGAAACCAAGTTTGGGGCCGATATCTTCCGCAACTTCTGCTTTACGGTGTGCGGTGCGCGGGACGTTTATCCGGCGGCCGATGTGGCCAAGCGCAAGGTTGAGCAAGTACGCCAAACGGTTGGGAGCGGCCGGGTACTACTGGCGCTTTCCGGTGGCTCTGATTCAGCGGTGGTAGCCTACATCTTGAAACAGGCGTTGGCTCCCGGCCAGGTGCGGGCCATCTACATTAAGGGAATTGACCGGCCAGATGATGAGCAATATGTCGCCGAGTATTTTGGCGATCAGGATTGGCTGGAGTTAAACAGCGTTGACGCCACCGACCGGTTTCTGGTGGCCTTGAAGGGCCATGAAACCATGGCGGCCAAGCGCCGGGCGATGCGCGGTGTCTATAAGCAGGTGTTGGAGTCGGAGGCAGCGGAGTTTGGTGCTGATTTCATCGCTCAGGGCACGCTCTACACCGACTTAAGCGAAAGCGGCGGTGGGCATCAGACCGGCTCACACAAGGCGCAGATTAAGCTGCATCATAATACCAATCTCGATTTTTCATTGCCGGAGCTGTCACCACTGGAAGACTGCGTCAAAGATAGCGCCCGTAACATTGGGCGGTTGCTGGGGACCCCGGAATCGCTGCTGTTGCGGCACCCTTTTCCGGGGCCGGGGCTGGTAGTGCGGATTGAGGGCATGGTGACCGCCGAAAACTTGCAGGTGGCGCGCCAGCTCGACGGTATTTATATTGAAGAGCTGCGTCGGTGGAACCTCTACGACTCGGTGTGGCAGGCTGGAGCAGTGGTGACACGCTCGGTTACCACCGGCAGCAAGGGGGATGATGCTACGAGCGGTGTAATTGTAGCACTGTGGGCGGTGTGGAGCGTCAACGGGTTTACGGCGCAGTGGGCCGAGCTGCCGGCCGACTTTTTGCGGGTGGTGTCGCAGCGGATTACCAATGAGGTTCCCGCGGTTGGCGCGGTGGTCTACCGGATTTCTGACAAGCCACCGACCACCATTGAGTGGGGGTAAACCCACGTTTGGCTAAATTGCCTTGATATATAAATAGAAAAGTGTAATAATATATAAATCCATTGTCAACCGAAGGGATTTCGTATGCAACGGCGTACGTTTTTGGTTGTCGATGGCGACAACCTACGCTTGTGTGCGCGGAACCGCGGCGAGAACCTAGCTTGGATTCGCCTGCTGCGCTACCTGCGAGAGGAGTTTGCGGCTGACCGCCGTGAGCTGTTTGTGACATACCGAGATGAGGAGCAGCTGGAGTATTGGTCGAGAATCTGTCGCTTGGCTCTCTACTACTTCTCGCCGTACAAGGTTATGAGTGATGATGCGGGTGCCCTTCGGGGCTACCCAGATCAATGCATTATTGATCTAATATGGCAAAATATGCACGAGTACGATCGTTTCGTGCTGGTCTCGTCCGATAGGGACTTCGATAGCGTCCTGCGCGACCTCCACGGCCTCGATAAGGAAACCGTACTCATTACCGACCGCCGCCATGAGTCGGAGTGGCGGCCCAGAGAGCTTGCCGACCATCGTGTTGAGCTGGCAGAGCTTCTACCGCACTTCAGCCTGACGCACCCTCAGCCAGAGCTTCCCGTCGCTTATGCCAGTTAAAGGGACTCCGCCAACCAGCGGGGTCCCTTTTCACGTCTAAGGCTTGGCCGCGAACCGGGCTCATCTAAGCTTGTATTCAGGTGGGTTTTGGCGTACAATAAAATCAACAGGCGTCAAGCCGACGCTTTTTATTTTGCTCTAAATTACTGATAGCTAACACTAACGAGAACCAAAGGAAACCATGGCCCGCGAATACTCCCTCGAACATACCCGGAATATTGGCATTATTGCCCACATCGATGCTGGTAAAACCACCACCACCGAGGGCATTCTGTACCGAACCGGTAAGACGCACAAAATCGGTGAGGTTCACCAGGGTGAGGCAACCATGGACTGGATGGAGCAGGAGCAGGAGCGCGGCATTACCATTACCAGCGCCGCTACCACCTGTTTTTGGAAGGATAGCCGCATCAACATTATTGATACGCCTGGCCACATCGACTTTACCGTTGAGGTGGAGCGGAGTTTGCGGGTGCTTGATGGCGCCGTAACGGTATTTGACGGCAAAATGGGTGTAGAGCCGCAGAGCGAGACGGTTTGGCGCCAAGCCGACAAGTATGGTGTGCCGCGCATCTGCTTTATCAACAAGATCAACCAGACCGGCGGCGACTTTTACAAGAGCCTGGAAAGCATTCATGAGCGCTTAAGCAAGCGAGCCTACCCAATCCACCTGCCAATCGGCTTTGAGCAGAGCATCAACGGTATTATTGACCTGGTCGAGATGAAGGCCTACAGCTACAAGGACTACACCGATAAGGAGTTGGTTGAGGGCGAGATTCCCGAAGACATGAAAGAGAAGGCGCAAGCGTACCGGCAGCATCTGATTGAAGCCGCCGTCGAGGCCGATGACGCCTTGCTGGAGAAATACCTTGAAGGCGAGGAGCTGACCAAAGACGAGATTAAGGGCGTGATTCGCAAAAGCGTGCTCTCCGGCCAGTTTTACGCGGTGAGCGGCGGTGACGGCCGTGGCGTGATCGTCGAAAAGCTGCTCGACGCGGTGGTCGACTACCTGCCCAGTCCGCTGGATGTGCCGCCGATGTTTGGCACCGATCCCAAGACCGGTGACGAAATCGAGCGCAAAGCCAGCGACGATGAGCCGTTTTCAGCCCTGGCCTTTAAGATTGCCACCGACCCGTTTGTGGGTAAGCTGGCCTTTTTCCGGGTGTACTCTGGCACCATGGACTCCGGCTCATATATTCTGAACTCCAGCACCGGCCAGAAGGAGCGGGTCGGCCGCATCCTGCGAATGCACGCCAACAGTCGTGAGGAGGTGCAGAAAGTGTACGCCGGTGAGATTGCAGCGGCGGTCGGC
>DATKHK010000069.1:0-3787 GCA_035510255.1 Saccharimonadales bacterium (SeqCode)
GGGTAGCGTCATTAAAGGCGTAATCAGGCGGCCCCACCAGCCAGCCGCCTGATTACGCCTTTAATGACGCTACCCAGAAATGGGAGCCGACCATTATCTCCTCATTTAGCTGGAGTAACACCGCCGGGAACTGGGTTTCACCGTTCTACAGCTACGACGCGACTACCGGGTGGTGGCATGTTATTCCGAATATTACTCCCAGTAGCGCCATTGACGCGTTGACTGCAAATAGCGCCGACCCGGCTGCCTTGCTCAATAGTATTCTGGGCGTAAGTGACCCCTCAAACACCACCACCGGGCCGCAAAGTAGCAATAGCAATACCCTTACTACCAGCCAAGCTTTGCTAGCGGCCCTGATCAATAGTGGTGGAATCTACAACAATCTCAGTTCTAGCGCGCTGAGTGGCGACGCGGCGGTTAGCGGCAATACTGCGGCCGGCGATGCCACTACCGGCGCCGTTAGCGTGGTGACCAACCTCTTGAACTTGCTGAACGCCATGTGGACATTCTCCGGTAGCGGTATGGCCTACTTCGTTCAAAATATTTTTGGTAACCAGACCGGAGATATAAACATCAACACCGGTGCCACCCCGGCGGCCACTACAGCTTCGGCTTGCCCTGGAGGCAGCCTGGTTAGTAATACCGACACCGGATCCGGTTCTACCAATACCGCCGCCGATAGCTGCGATAGTAATCTGACGGTAGACAGCCAAACCAATGGCGCCATCGTTAATAATGTCGGGCTGGATGCTCAAAGCGGCAACGCCACCGTTAGCGGCAATACCCAAGGAGGGAATGCCACCAGTGGCGATGCGCTGGCCGAGCTGAATATCGTTAACCTGATTGATACCGCCATTGGTTCCAGTCAGTCCTTCTTTGGGATCATTAATATCTATGGCAACCTGGATGGCGATATCTTGTTCCCACAGCTGGATCTGAATGGGGCGGTGGCTAGCTCTAGCGGTACCGCTCCCGCGAGTAGCGTCAGCAACAGCGGAACGGGGCCAAATTCTACCAACACGGCCAGTAACTCCACCACCAACACCACGAACGTCAGCAACAACGTCAACGCCGACTTCAACAACAATATCAATGCCACCGCGACCAGCGGCAATGCTACGGTTAGCGATAATACCGCGGCCGGCAACGCCACCAGCGGCAGCGCTACCACCAACAACAGCCTGTTCAACCTCTTTTACACCGATGTCTTTGGCGACAACGCGGTACTGGTGATCGTCAACGATATGGGCACCTGGACGGGGCAGATTATGGATCTGGGTGTATCCGGCACCTCCGGGGGCGGGCTGCTAACCAGTAACGCCACCGTTACCAATACCAACACCGGGCCGGATTCTACCAACACGGCTAGCAACTCCACTACCAACACCACCGACCTGAACAACACGGTAAATGGCAGTATCACCAACAACGTTAATGCGGCGGCAACCAGCGGCAACGCTACGGTTAGCGACAACACCGCGGCCGGCAACGCCACCAGTGGTAGCGCTACGGTCGCCAGCGATGTGGCCAACTTCTTTGCTAGCACACTGAACATTGCTCATACCTTTGGCATTCTGTTTATCAATGTCTTTGGTAGCTGGACGGGGAGTGTTGGGATCAACACCGCGGCCGGTAATCCGGTGGCGAGCAGCGGCGGTGCGGGAGGCCTCGGCGGCGGGCTGGCAGCGGTCTTCGCTCAGGTACAGGGTATTCCCGGGGCGGCTTCAGGTGGCAGTAGCGGTAGTGGCGGCCAGGGTACGACCGCTGGTGGATCGACAGCAACCGGCTCAGGCGCTTCTAGCTCGATTGGGAGCAGCACCGCCAGCCTAGCCGGCACCGCGCTCACGGCGGTCGCCGAGAGCCCCTCAGCGGCGATTAAAACCGCCACCAAGACCACCGGCCTGCTGCTGGTACTGGCGGCCGTCACCATTCTGCTGGCCATTAGCAGCTTCGGCTTGGAGCGTAAGCTGCGCCGTTAGGCCGTCTTCCTGACAGGGGCGTCGGTTTTTGCTACAATGAGCCACAAATAGGGGAGTATCCATGTTTAATCGTTATATCGTGGTGCCGTTCGTGGTCTGGGCAATCGCCCAATTCTTAAAGTTCATTCTGGCGGCATTTAAGGGACGGATCGACTTCAGATATTTATACGGCTCGGGAGGTATGCCCAGCGTCCATTCGGCGGTGGTAACCTCGCTGGCAGTCACGGCCTTGCTAGTTGATGGTATTCACTCGGCGATTTTCGGCGTTACCATCATCTTTGCGGCGATTGTAATGTATGACTCCTTTGGTGTCCGCCGTTCGGCCGGAGAGCAGGCCATAGCGATCAACCAGATCCTTGACAGTATGGATCAAGATCACCTGGAACATCCGCGCATTCACCTGCGCGAGATCCTTGGCCATAAGCCGCTCGAGGTTACACTTGGGGCGGTGCTGGGTCTTTTCCTTGGCTGCTTGTTTAACTACGACAAGCTGGGGGCGTTGTTCGCGCTCTTCACTCTACCGGTAGGGATTGGTTTGATCATCATCTTGGCAGCAGCAGCGGTAATCCTATTGATTGCTGGTATCGTGGCGCGCTTCTTGCTGCTGCGTAGGTATCGCCGAGTCGAGATTGCCGAGCAGGCGGTAAAGCGCGAGTCTTGGGTAGCTTACGGGTTTGCACTCCTGGGGCTACTGCTAGCGTTTGTGCAGTACGAAAAAATTGCGGCAGCGTTATGGATTATCTGGCCGGCTTTATACGTCCTGCTGCTGATCGGCGCGGCCCTATTGGTTTGGTTGCCCTATCGAGGCGGCAAGATTGCTACCGCCGTTGCTGCCCGCGCTGCCGTAGCTGATAAGGACAAGTGGCTGGAAGGGCCTAATAAGAAGCGCCGAGCCAAAGCCGCCCGCGCCAAAAAGCGTAAATAGCCCACCGAGAAAACATTTACAACATATATTATTAATGGTATAATACTGAGGTTTCTTCTTGAAGCTTATGCTTACAGGAGGCGAAGCACCATTACTGACAACCCGGAATAAGGAAGGCGGCCATTATGGTCTCTGCTGCTACTCTAATCGGTCTAGTGGGCGGGCTGGTAGTGCTCTTGCTGGTCCTTGTAGTTGTTACCAGGGTTCAAGACTCTCTTCTTCCCAACTCTTCGAAGAACCACTCCTCGATAAAGGATTTGATGGCGGAGCAAGCTCCGCTGTCGCCGAAAGCGAGAACCTACAACCCGGTGGCATTGGGGCTGGAGTCCGAGGTTAAGCCTCCGCCGGCACCACTGCTGGCGCAAACGCCATCGCCCAGGTTCGACCCGCCATTGTCACAACAGTCTCGCTGGCACACCAACTGGCCAACTCCTCGGAGTAGCGGCCGCTTTGCTAGTCCAGGGCGACGCCGCAAGCCTCACGGACGTCCTACGCAGATATCACCAAGGCGACGGCAGCGGGCAGCCCGGCGGTTTGCCTAGGCCGAGTCGGCATCCTTTTCCAAATTCGTCTGCTCCTCGCTTCGGCGGGGAGCAGACACTCTCGCAATAATTAATTGACAAGGCGCTATCGCATCAGATACAATTCCCCTAACGTCTTGAAATTCTCGCTAAGATAAATAGCGACCAACTAGGTCGGCTATTTTTTGTCTGGGCAAGAATTGGGGCGCGAACGTTGAAAGCTTAATAGTGCAGTGTAACCATCATTCACTTTGAGAATGAAAAAACTATAGTAACTTCGGTTACTTCCAGTTTCAAATTACCTACAGACGGACTTCGGTCCATCTATTTGGAGAGTTTGATCCTGGCTCAGGATGAACGCT
>DATKHK010000070.1:0-15450 GCA_035510255.1 Saccharimonadales bacterium (SeqCode)
AACTCGACCAAACTAGGCTGCAGGGTGTTCCAGGTAGCGCCCGTATGGGCTACCAGCAATTATGCTTATGATTTGATTTTTACTAATATTGTGCTATAACAAAGTCTGCACCTGAACAACTTAGCAAATACCAACATCCAACCATCTGTCTGCCAGATGGCGGATCGATACGACAATAGGAGCTTACTCCGATGTTCAAACGAATCAGTATTCTCGCAGTACTGGTTGCTGCACTCGCCTTGGCGAGTTCAGCTACCGCAAGCGCATCGTTACCAGAATGGTCGCCGCCAATCAAGGTCGACACCTCAGGCTATGGCATCGACTCGCTGTCCTGCCCGGAAACGAAATTCTGCATGGGAGTGGACGGCGCTGGTAACGCGATGATGTTCAACGGTAGTACGTGGAGAACCTTTGCCGGTATCGACAGCCATGTGTATGGTCTCGCGGGGGTATCCTGTACATCAAAAACGTTTTGCATTGCCGTGGGCTATGGAGGCTATGCGGTGAGGTTCAACGGTACCTCCTGGGGCACAACTGAAAATATCGATGAAGGTCGTTACCTCGACTCAGTGTCGTGCGCGGCGGCGACGCTTTGCATGGCCGTGGACAATAAAGGCTACACCGTAAAGTTCAACGGCAGTTCGTGGGGCACACCTGTTGAAGTCGCGTATGGTGGTCTCGTTTCGGTGTCTTGTGCATCAACGACACTGTGTATGGCAGTGTACGACACCGGTTATGTCACGAGCTACAACGGCAGTACGTGGAGTAAAATCTCGCGCATTGACACCGATAGCCTTAGCTCGGTGTCGTGCACACCAACATTGTCCTGCGCAGCCGTGGATCAGTCCGGTAATGCATTCGTGTATGAAAGCGGTTCGTGGGGTACGTCTACTCATGTCGACAGCCACAATGCCCTAGGCGCGGTGTCGTGTGCGTCAGCGCTAGAACTGTTTTGCGTTGGTGTGGACGATGAAGGCTACGGGGTAATCTACAATGGCAGCTCCAGTTCATGGAATCCGCCTGAAAAGATCGACATACATGAGGGCCTCGACACGGTGTCGTGTGCGTCGGAAGTGTTTTGCATTGCAGCGGACACGGCCGGCTATGTGGTGATCTATTCGGCAGAACTGCCGCCGGAAAACACCAAACCCCCCAGCATCACCGGCACAACTACCCAGGGCCAGACGCTCACCGTGGTACCGGGTGAATGGTCGCACAGTCCTACCGAACACAACTACCAATGGGAGCGCTGCGACAGCAACGGTGAAAACTGCGAGCCGATTACCGATGAAATCACCTCGACCTACCAGCTCACCGCTGCCGATGTTGGCAGCACGATCCGCGTAAGTGAAACCGCTACCAACGGCGCGGGCGTCAGTAGCCCGACGGCGTCGGTTCCCACCGGTGTAGTGCAAGAACCGGTACCGGAACTAGTGCATCCCCCAACCATTACCGGCAGCACCGTAGAAGGCCAGACACTGACCGAGAACCATGGCGAATGGCTCAACAATCCAACCGCGTATGAAGTCCAGTGGGAACGCTGCAATAGCAATGGTACAGATTGTATGGTCATTCTCGGTGAAACTTCCCAGAGCTATGTGCTCCGGGTAACCGATGTTGGCTCCACAATCAGAGTGACCGAAACCACTCGGAACAACACGGGTGCCGGCGTTCCAGCATCCTCAGCACCGACCGCTGTGGTGCAAGAACCGGTGCCGGAACTAGTGCAACCCCCAACCATCTACGGAAGTAACATCGTAGGCCAGTACGAAACCGAGGTGCATGGTGAGTGGTCGCATAATCCCACTGAATATTTTGACCAGTGGGAACGCTGTAACAGCGGCGGTGAAGACTGCGAACCGATTCCCGGTGCAAATTCCCAGACGTATCTACCTCAGAACGTCGATATCGGACACACACTCCGAGTGACCGAGACGGCTAAAAACGGTACCGGTCCAAGTACTCCGGCACCGACCGCTCCTACTGCCGTCGTCAAAGAAGCATTCCCGATACTCCTTAAACCCCCGACCATCATTGGCGCTCCAAAGCAGGGAGAAACGCTCACGGAGAACCATGGCGAATGGCTAAACCATCCAACCGAATATGCCTACCAATGGGCACTGTGCAACGCCAGCGGTGAAAGCTGTGAAGCAATTGTCGGAGCAACTGCACAGACGTATCTGTTGACGGCCGCTGACGTCGGACTGACGCTCAATGTCACTGAAACCGCTAAAAACGGTACTGGTTTCAATGCGGCAACGTCAGCAGCAACGGCTGTCATACAAGGAGAACCGGCGCTGAAAGAAGAACCCAAAGAAGAACCCAAAAAAGGTGGCGGTTCGACTGGAGGTGGTAGTACCGGTGGAGGCGGCTCCACGGGCGGCGGCAGTGGCAGTGGCACCGGAGGTAGTGGTTCGAGTGGCAATAAAGGCTCGGGCGGCAACACCGGCAATAGCAATCCCACCTCAATCACCGCGGCGACGGCCTTTGTGCTGCCGTCGGCGAAGCAGTGTGTCAGTCGCCGCAAGTTCACGATCCATGTGCGCAAGCTGCCCGGAATTACTTGGGTAAGCGCGGTCGTTAAGATCAATGGCAAGCGGGTTAAGACGGTTAAGCGAGCGCAGATTACGGCGCTTATCAGCCTAGTTGGCCTGCCCAAGGGTAGTTTCGTACTTTCGATTACCGCCAAGACCAGTAATGGCCGCACGGTGACCGGAACGCGGACCTACCATACCTGTGTCCCTAAACAGAAAGGACATTACGCACCTCCGAAGCTCTAGGCTCGACTACTAGGTTGAGCCTGGGTCAGCAGTAACAGCCCCGTCGGGGCGAGCATCACGAAACACGTGAAAGTCTCGCTTCGGCGGGGCTTTCACTTTTTAAGAGCTCGAATATTTCAATGAACCGGTTCCGAAAATAACCCCTTGGGGCTACCATTGCACTTATGATTTGATTTTAACCAACTTTGTGCTATAACAAACTCTGAACCTGAACAACTTAACAATACCAATACCCACCATCTGTCTGCCAGATGGCGGATTGATACGACAATAGGAGCTTACTCCGATGTTCAAGCGAATCAGTATCCTCGCAGCATTGGTAGCCGCACTCGCGTGTGCGAGCCCGGTTACCGCAGTCGCATCGCCGCCGTCATGGTCGGCACCGATCCTACTCAACTCAGTACACTCCCCGCGAGCGGTGTCATGTTCCTCGACCAAGTTTTGCGTCGTGGTGATTGAATATGGCTCTGTCATAACTTATCGTAACGGCATATGGAGTCCGCCAGAAACCGTGGCTGAAAATAGCCTCCTTTACGCGGTTTCGTGCACAGAAGATGGCGGTGAACCGTTTTGTGTCGCTATCGGCTACAATTATCTGGAATTCACACATTTCACCATGACCTACCGTCATGGTGTGTGGAGTTCACCAGAAGATATACCGGGCAATGGATTCTACACGGCGGTATCCTGCACGAAAGACTCCGGAAAACCGTTTTGTGTAGCCACGGAAGGCGAAGGTGGCGTGATGATCAACCGTAACGGCATATGGAACTCACCGGAAAACGTAGCCGGCGAAAGCAACCTATACTCCGTGTCGTGCATAGAAAATGGCAGTGAACCATTTTGTGTAACGGTTGGCTACAGCACGGCGAAGTCTAGCAACATTGCCGTGATCTATCGCCACGGTACCTGGAGTCCGCCAGAAGATCTGGTGGGCGGCGCTGGCGGTGGCGTGGTGTCGTGCGCCAAAGAATCATTCTGTATTTTCGCGGAACACCTCGGTAATGGACAGACCTACAACGGTAGTTCGTGGAGTTCGCCGGTCAGTGGCATGATCGGCGCATACAGTGACGGAATATCGTGTACGCCAGCCCTATTTTGTGCCGCCGTAGATGGAGGTGAAGCAGCAGTCTACAGCGGCGGTACATGGACATCGGAAGCCATCCCAGGTAGTGGAAATCTCGATTCGGTGTCTTGCGTAGAAGACGTAGGAGAATTGCTCTGCGTTGCTGTAAGTGAGGAAGGGCTTGCGATCACATATCCGGTAAGTTCGTCGGAAGAACCCAAAGAAAAAGAAGCCGAAAAAGGTGGTGGTTCAACCGAAGGTGGTGGAGGTGGCAACACCCAACCCACATCATTCACCGCCATTGCTACGGCTTCGGTCCCAGCAACGACAACCGCGACGGTCTCATGCCCGAGCGGTTCACAGTCGTCCACTGCCACTGCAACAGCTTCGGCTAGCGCATCTGGGAGTGGTTCGGCCACCTCGACCGTTTCACAGCAGGATGCACAGAACAAAGCCAACGCAGCGGCCAAAGCCAACGCTGAAGCCAACGCTCATGCAGCGGCCAAAGCCAACGCTGAAGCCAAAGCTAGTGGCGAATGCAAACCTACACCAATCACCGCGGCGACGGCTTTTGTTCTGCCGTCGGCAAAGCAGTGTGTCAGTCAACGCCGGTTCACGATCCATGTGCGCCAGCTGCCCGGTATTACTTGGGTTAGCGCAGTCATCAAGATCAACGGCAGGCGCGTGAAGACTGTTAAGCGGAGCCGAATTTCGGCGCTTATCAGTCTGGTTGGACTCCCTAAGGGGACTTTTGTCCTCTCAATCACCGCCAAAGCCAGTAACAGCCGTACGGTGACCGGGACGCGAACCTACCACACCTGCATTCCGGGTCGGAAACACCACTATCCGACTCCGAAGCTCTAGGCTCAACCAGTAACAGCGTAGTCCAACGCCCAAACGGACGAGAAATCCTGGAAACTCCAGGTTGCGGCGGACCATATGGTCCGCCGTTTTGCTTTGTGAAGCAAGTGAAAGCCCCGCCGAAGCGGGGTTTTCACTATTGCTGCAAACAGCCGCTAGGTTTTAGCGTCTTCCGCCGCCCTCACCACGGTCACGCGGGTCAACTCTTTCGCCAAACCCCATGGACGACTCCCTCGAGCCTAGACCACCCGAGCCGACTGCCATTTCCGCTGGGTTAGTGTTCGTGGAAAGATCCAGCGCAGCCAGTCCGGCCACGATAATCCCCAGTACAACCTGATTCCACTTATCGGCAGTGGTGCTGGCCAGCACCCATGGAGCGACAATGAACCAGATACCGGCCAGGAAGTTGATCGCGCTGGGCCACATAACGCTCGGTGCTGACATCCTAGCTATCGCCAACGCTCCTACAATAATCCCCACAATAACTTGCGCCCAGACATTCCCGGTTGAGGAATAGCTAATCCTCAGTGGCGACAATATCAGCCACAACGCCGCTACAATACTTAACCCGTTTGCCCACCTTACCAAACCTTCATTCATAATTACTTCCCCCCCCCCTTTATTGCTACATTAGAGCACTATACTCGATGAATCATCATTAAGATTCACAAATTGGGGAGTTGTGGTGTAGCGGTTTTTTGTATACGGAATGGCTCTTATTCGGACGGCCAGTTTGGTGCTTGGCGAACGCCATCGCCTTCGGCCGGCTTAGGCCCACCAATCGCGATGATTTCAATACCCTCTGGACCGGCTTCGATGGCGCGCGTGGTTTCCGGAGCAACCCGGACCACATCCCAGACCTTCAGGTCGGTAACCTCATCGCTTAAGAGCATCTTGCCCGAGCCTTTAACAACGACGTAGGCCTCTTCCTGGACTTTGTGGCTGTGAGCCATCGGAGAGCGGAAATTGGGCTTGTAGCGCGACAGGGTAATGCCGAGGTCACGCGAATCAAGATGCTTGCGGGCAAACCGCATTTCAACGTTTTCATTGTCCTTGGCTGAGTCGTCGACATCGAGTAAGTTGATTTTTGAGTAGTCTGACATAGAATTTCCTCCTTAAATAGCAGTATACCAATATTGACCCTGATATGCTTTTATGTTATTGTATTACCCATTGCTTCGTCCCCAACTGGAAAGGAAGTGACGCAGTGCTTGAGATAACGAATGGCTATGAACTGTTCATCCGAGGATACGTTGGCCATACGCTGACTATCGCGGTCCAGTCGGTTCCGTCAGCTTCGATTGGTATCGTTGACAACGATGTCAAAATCAGTCTGGCCGAGCCCCGCCACTCACTGGTTGACGCTGAGATAGAAGTACCGGGCTTCATACGCGCGCTACTGCAAGATCGCGAGCAGGAGACTGGGCCACCAGCCTTCATCTTCCGCCAAGAGCTTTCGAGTAGTCTCGACCCAGTCGAAGAGTCGATTCGGGAGGCTCTCATCCAATACATCCCAGACCTGCATGGAGGGGACGAGGAGGACAAAAGCAGCAAGCAGCGAGCCATCGACCACACCGTCAAGGGGCTCATGACCGACATTCGCGCCAAGGAGGCGTACTGGGAGGTCCAAGAACGGGAGGGCGCTACCTCCGCTAGCATGAACTAGGCTAAGCCCAGCCAAGAAAGCGGCGAGGCAGCGATGATCTCGCCGTTAGGGCCAGACCAAATTGCGGCTCTAGCCGGCCTGGGGACAGAGCCTGATAGCCATGTCCTCTCGGCAGGCGTCTTTCCCACAGGCCTCTGCGAAGAGCTGGCCAGGATCGGTGTCATCGAGAAGCCTCTCCAGTCTACCCACTTAACGGCTCGTGGAGCGGTGCTGGTAAGATGGCTCGCCGACGAGCTACCGGCTGGCCGCGAGAAGCGGCTGAGAACGCTGGAGGAACGCAAGATGTTCTTCAAGCAGGTGGCTTTGACCTCGCCACGAGTCCGAGGTCTACTCCTGCTACTACATCAACCTAGCCGTTTTCCAGGCTCAATTAGCACGGCGCAAGAAGTTAGGGATACCGTAGTGCTAACGCTGCGGCGATGTGGAGCCGTCAACAACCTGAATGGACCCACCGCGCTCTCGAGCTCGGGAAACGCCGTGGCCACCTGGTTTAGCCCATCGATCGAGTAAGCATCCTACGCCCTCGACTGAAGTCCCTGACTTTGGTCGGGGGCTTCTTTCGTTATAAACCCCACTACTATTGGCAGTTCCGACTAACCAAAAACCTATCAGCTGTGCTTAACTTAAACTAAATAATATTTTAAGGAGCCTATCATGTTTAAAGACGTTGCAGCATTTAGTAGTTTTGCGGTGGATGACGTGCCGAAAGCTAAAGAGTTTTATGGCCAAGCCCTGGGCCTAGAGGTCACCCAAAGGGAGGATATGCCAATGCCGCTATTAAACATCCGGCTAGCCGGAGGTGGCCGCGTAATGGTCTACCCCAAAGACAACCACACGCCGGCTGACTTCACCGTCCTTAATTTTTCGGTAGATAATATTGAAGAAGCGGTCGACGAACTCACCAAGCACGGGGTGCAGTTTGAGCACTACAGCGAAGGGCCGATTAAAACTGACGCCAAGGGTATTGCTCGCGATGAGGACGGTCCCGGACCTTCAATCGCGTGGTTTAAGGACCCGGCCGGTAACATTCTGGCGGTGATGCAAGAGAAGTAGGCGCGCTTACTCAAAATAGCGCACCGTGCCAAACGGAATTTTGTCGCGCATGGGGTTTTTCGACATGACAACACTGGCCGGCGCCACCACCAGCTCGCCGTAACGGTCGTTGACGGTGTTGATAGCGTCTTCCAACCGCTCCCGCAAAGCATTTTTGGACTCAAACAGTGCCTGCTGCTCGCCCCGAAATGGTTCCAGGCCGTAAGCAGTGAGGTACAGCCCGGTAACCACCTCGCCCTCCGGACTGTCGGCAAATAGCGCTAGCGCCCGGGCGTACAACTGATCACCGCGGCGCACCGGCAGCTCCCACATATTGCTGCCATGCCAGCGATACCGGGCGCGGTAGACCGAATCATTGCCGGTACCGGCATAATTCAGCCGCATCGAAAGCCCGCGGGCGGCGAAGTTATTTTTATGCAAACGGCGAGCAATTTTGGCGCTGGCCTTGTGGAAGAGAGTGGCCAGCTCGGCCGGATCGGCGGTGCGGTGCTCCAACACGTAGCTGCGCCCCACCGTGCGGATGCCGGTCTCGGTTTCGGTCTCATAGCCACGCAAGCGCAAATACCAGTGATGGCCCATCACCGACTTAAACACTTGGCGAAACAGCACCCAGTAGGGCGCGTGGTAGAACTCGGCAGCGGTGGTAATACCGACCTCGTGTAGCCGCTGGGCGTTTTGGCGCTTAATGTAGGGTAAATCGGTAAGGTTCATCATCTGCATGACCACCTCAATATTGTCACGGTCGATCGTGTAGAGCCCGTCCGGCTTGAGGAACCCGGCCGCCACTTTGGCCAGCCAACGGTTCTGAGCAATACCAACATTGATCGTCATGTAGTCGCCAACCTCGTCTTTAACCCGCTGCTTGATCTCGCGGCCAATATCCTCCAAGGAGCGGCCGCACCGCAGCCCACGCATCCCCCGAAAATCGATAATGCCCTCGTCAATGCTTTTCATGTAGGCAATGGGGGAGTAGCTCTCGAAGATCCGCCGCATCTTTTTATGGACGTAGCTGTACTTATCGGAATCGCTTTCGAGTACCACAAAGCGCGAGTCAATCCGCCGAGCCTCTGGTGCCCGCATACCAATACCAATGCCCTGGCGCTTGGCCTCATAGGACGAGGTAATACAGATGGCGTAATCGCTCAGGCGGTTGGTAATGCCTACCGGCCGGCCGCGCAAAAACGGGTTGGCCTGCTGCTCGGTCATCGCGAAGGCCGAGTTGAGATCGATATGCATGACCTCCGGCGGCTCGGGGTTGTGTTCAATAATCATGGTAGACCTCGGCTAAACACCAGGAGAGCGTTTCGGTATCCAGCTCCAGCTTGAACTTAGTTGAGCCGGAGGTAAACTCAAAGACATGCAGAAATTTCTTGCCGCGCTTCGCCGGATGGTGCAGCCCCATAACGTCCAGCTTGTAGCGTTGATTACGCCAATCCAGTAAATAGGGCAGCACCCGCACCTGCCCATTTTTATGGCTAAAGCCGGCCAGCACCGCGACCGGCTCGTTAATGGTCTCAAACATGAAGTATCCCCTCATCCATAATAGACCGAACATAAACCGAACGCAAGTCTAGCTGGCCGGTCTTGGCAGTTAGGGAACCGCGGCCTATAATAATTTCCAGTCCGACTCATTGGGAGGCGGAACGAACCAGGAGGTTGGTCGCAATGTCGGCAACATCCACCTTCACTAGAAGCAGTATCGGCGGCATGAGCACCCTCACCGGAACCAGCACGGGCATCACCCGGCCCGAAAAGGCGCTCGGCGGCGGGACCGGCAGCGGTCGTGACGACCCGAACCAGAAGCCAACCGCGTCGGAGGTCTTTGAGGAGCTTTTCGGCCTCTATGAGGATTCCGGCACTGTGGCTGGGCTGATGCGCCTGTTCACGAGAATGTCCGAGGACCTCGATCGCGTGCGCAACGGCGACCGGGAGACCATCAGAGATATGCGAGAGGAACGGGAGGCCAGGGAGATCGAGGACTACGGCTACCTGGTCATCGTTGGCATACCCAACAACAAGGTCCACGACCTCCTCGAACACGTCATGCGCGACCCGGCCACCGCCACGCCCGGTAGTACACACGAGATGGTCAACCGGCATTTCTTGCCGCCGGGCTATGTGTTCATGCATGACAACGCCAAGGGCTGCGTCCTCGCGATCATCTAAACCCACCCGCAGTCCTGCCTGCTACCTGCAGTACGAGGTAGCAGGCAGGACGCCTACGCTATTATTGCAACTAAATAAGGAGCCCTCACCCTTTGGGGCTCCTTGATTTGGGTGTCCGAGGCGCTTGAACACAATGAGCACTCAAAAACTCCACCCCTGACACTTGCAGGGTACCATAAAGAGCTTATGCTTTCCAATACTTTTTTTGCCATAAGTGGTTCTTATCTGGTATACTAGGGTTATTAGAAAAGCGCGCCACGGCTAGTGGTGCACTTTTCGTATTATCAAGTTAACACTTAATTAAAATGCTGGAAGATTTTATGCGCGACGCCGCCGACATTCGTAATATCGCTATTATCGCCCACGTTGACCACGGCAAAACCACCCTGGTCGATGGGCTGCTTAAGCAATCCAAAACCTTTGGCGCCCACCAGGCGGAGATGCAGCAGACCACCATTTTGGACTCGGGCGACCTGGAGCGCGAGCGGGGGATTACGATTTCGGCCAAAACCACGGCGGTGGAGTACAACGGCACCAAGATCAACATTGTTGACACACCCGGCCACGCCGACTTTTCCGGCGAGGTGGAGCGCACCCTGAACATGGCCGACGGCGTCATTCTGATCGTCGATGCCCAAGAGGGGCCGATGCCACAGACCAAGTTTGTGCTGGCCAAGGCGCTGGCACTGGGCCTAAAAGCCATCGTGGTGATCAATAAGATCGATAAGCGCGACGCCCGGGTAACCGAGGTGGAGGACGAGATCGGCCACCTGTTTTTAGATCTGGCCACCGACGACGACCAGCTGGATTACCTGGTGTACTACGCCGTTGGGCGCGAGGGCAAGGCGTTTAAAAGTATGCCAAACGATGTCAGCGCCAGTGGTGACCTGCTGCCCATCTTCGACGCCATTATTAATGAGATCCCAGCTCCCAGCGGCGACGCTGGCCAGCCCTTCCAACTGCTGGTGACCGCCTTGGCCTGGGATTCCTACCAAGGCAAATACGCGGTCGGGCGGGTGCAACGGGGCGTGGTCCGCCCGGGCGACAGCGTGGCCCTGATTGGCCGTGACGGCAAAACCACCCAAGCCAAGATTGACAGTGTGTTTGTATCGGCCGGCCTAGAGCGAGTGAAGGTAGCGGAGGCCGGAGCCGGTGAGATCGTGCAACTGACCGGCATCGATAATGCCCAGATCGGCGCTACGATTGCCGACGCCGAAAAGCCCGAAGCGCTGCCGGTTATGCAGATTGAAGCGCCGACCCTCCAGATTGCCATCGGAGCAAACAGCTCACCGTTTGCCGGCACCGAGGGCAAATCAACCACCTCACGGCAGATTGCCGCCCGCCTGCAAAAGGAGCTGGAGACCAACGTCAGCTTACGGGTGGAGGAAAAGGATACCACCTTTCTGGTCTCTGGGCGTGGCGAGCTGCATCTTTCTGTTCTAATCGAAACCCTGCGGCGCGAAGGCTTTGAGCTGGAGGTTGGCCGCCCCACCGTCGTGATCAAGGAAGAGGACGGCCACAAACTAGAGCCAATCGAGGAACTGATTATTGAGGTGCCGGAGGAGTATGTCGGTGCCGTGACCAGCGAACTGGGACGCCGCCGGGCCGAACTCAAAACCATGGACGCCAACGCCAAGGGTGCCACGACCATCATTTATAGCATTCCCACCCGCGCCCTGCTTGGGTTGCGCAACATTCTCCTTACCGCTACCAAAGGAACCGTCATTATGAACAGCCTGCTAACCGGCTATGCGCCGTTGGGTGCGCCGCTCGCCAAGCTGCGCAACGGCGTACTGATTTCGGCCGAGACCGGCAACGCTATTACCTACGGGCTAAAGGTTGTCGAAGAGCGGGGGACAGCCTTTGTTGGCCCAGGCACCAAGCTCTACGAGGGCATGATCATCGGCCTTAACCGCCGCAGCGACGACATGGAGATTAACGCCTGCAAAGAAAAAAAGCTGACCAATGTACGGGCTTCCAGCACCGATATGACCACTCAATTAACACCGTTTGTCGAACTGACCCTCGAGGAAGCCTTGGACTTTTTGGAAAGCGATGAGCTGCTAGAAGTGACGCCCAAAACCTTGCGGCTGCGCAAACGCCACCTAAAATCCCACGAACGCAAAAAAGCCAATCGATAGTATCTCTTGGCTTTTAGCTTATAACCTGCAATAATTAAACAAAACATAAGAGGTTTCGTGCAAGTTCCGCAGCGTTATGCGATTTTAAGTTTACTGCAGGCTATTTTGGGTGCAGTAATTGTGGTCGCCACGGCGCTAGCGTATGAGCTGACGCCGGCCACGCTGCAAAACAGCAGCCTCACCGTTTCGATTGCCGGGCTGGGCGCGCTGGCCGCCATCTACTACCTTAGCGTTCATCAACTGCTCAAGCGGCGCTGGATGCGGCTTTCGACCGTCATCTTGAGTTTGATCTCGGCCGCCACGGTTTTCCTGGTGATCGTCGCCACCGGCGGCCTCGATTCGCCATACTACGCGCTGTGGTTGCTCGGCATTGTCATCGCGGGGGTTTTCGGCGGCATGGCTACCGGCGCGGCCACCATCGTCACCCTGGCCTTTTACGGGTATGAGTTCTGGTTGCACGGTAGCCAGAGCGGTTATATTCTAACTCACGCCGGCCAGCTGGCCATCAGTCTGGCCACGGCAGTGATTTCGGAGTGGATTCATATTACGTTGGGTCGTAGCTCAATGCAGCACCTAAAGGTTACCCAGTTAACCGGTCAGCTCAACCAAGAGGCGCTCAAATCCAACGTATTGATGGCCAGTGTCGGCGAGGGCGTACTAGCGGTTAACGCTAATCGCCAGATCCAGCTATTTAATCCGGCAGCGGTACGCATGACCGGCTGGGATGAGCGCAGCGCCCAAAATATCGACTATCGGCTGGTGCTTGACCTGCATGATGCCAAGGGCAACAAGCTGACCGACGAGGCCGACCCATTTACGCAAGTTTGGCAGAGCCACACCAGCCTAGTGCGCAGCGACCTGACCATGCAGACCAAGGGCGGCCACAGCGTGGCAATCTCGCTGTCGCTTTCGCCAATCTACGATGTCAATAAAGCCGTCAGCGGCGGCATCGCCCTGTTCCGCGATATTAGCGCCGAAAAGGCAGTGGCCCGCCAGCGCGACGAGTTTATTTCGACGGCCTCACACGAGATGCGCACACCGGTGGCAGCGATTGAAGGGTACCTATCACTGGCCATGAACCCGGCGGTCGCCACCGTTGATGTTCGCGCTAAAGGCTTTTTGGAGAAGGCCCATAGCTCCACCCAGCACCTGGGCCAGCTGTTCCAAGACCTGCTCTCCATCACCAAAATGGAAGATGGCAATCAAATGGGCGCTCAAGAGGTGTTCGATCTGACAAAACTGGTGGAAGAGGCCTCCAGCGACATGCAGTTTAGCGCCGAAAAGAAGAGTCTGGAGCTGCAGTTTGGGGCGACCGGTGGCGGCGTTCGCGGCCAGCACTCGGTGCTGCCGGTCTACGCCGTCAAGGGCAACCCCCAGCGGCTGCGCGAGGTAGTGATGAACTTTATCGAAAATGCCGTAAAGTTCACCCCCCAGGGCAGTATCCATGTAACGATTGGCGGCACCGCCGATACGGTTACTGTGTCGGTGACCGACACCGGCATTGGGATTGCCGCCGAAGATATTCCGCACCTGTTCCAAAAGTTTTACCGCATCGATAGCACCGCTACCCGCACCATTGGCGGTACCGGGCTGGGTCTTTATCTCTGCCGCACTATTATTGAGCGGTTGGGCGGCCGGGTATGGATAGAAAGCAAGCTGGGGGAAGGTAGTAGCTTTAAGTTTAGTTTGCCACGGGCCAACAGCAATGAAATCGCGGCCGCCCAACCGGTGGCGGCTCCAGCTACGGGTGGTGCGACGCCGGCCGCTCCGGCAGCTGCGCCAACCGCAACAGCATCGCCCACGCCGCCGGCAGACTCCAAGGCCGAGCCTAAGAAAGTCGCGGCCGTTAAATGATTGCCCTTATAGGGAGAACTTGTTATGCTTGAGACGGAAGGAGACACCGGTGGCTAAAATCCTGCTAGTTGAAGACGACTTTAGTTTGCGCGATATCTATAGCGCTCGCTTTCAGGCTGAAGGCTATAACGTCGTAACCGCTTCCGATGGCGAGGAGGCGCTGGCCACTGCGGTGCGCGAGCACCCCGACTTGATGGTGCTGGATGTGATGATGCCGAAGATCAGCGGCTTTGACGTGCTCGATATCTTGCGCTCCACTCCCGAAACCAAAGATACCAAGGTTATCATGATGACCGCCCTTAGCCAGGATACCGACCGGCAGCGGGGCGAGGCGCTGGGCGTCAACAAATACTTAGTGAAATCTCAGGTAACGCTGGAGGATGTAATTGTAGCCGCTAAGCAAGTACTAGGAGAGGCGGCCGCGACCCCCGGCACCGGCCCGGCGCCTGATGGCACCCAGCCGCCGGCCACTCCTCCTGCAGCTCCGACCCCGACACCGCCGGCCGACAGCACTCCGCCGCCCGGAGCCTAGCGGCTCGCTCGCGGTGATGCGTCTTAATCAATATGTAGCCCACAGCAGCGGGTTATCCAGGCGGGCCGCCGACGCCGCGATTACGGCTGGCCGGGTAATGGTCGATGGGACGGTGGCAAGCTTGGGCATGACAGTGCAGCCGACCGCTGTGGTGGAGCTGGACGGCAAGCGGCTGACGGCGCCGCACTATCAGGCGATCCTACTGCATAAACCGGTCGGCTACGTGACCAGCCGGCGGCAGCAGGGGAGTGCGCCAACCATTTATGAGCTACTGCCAACAGCGCTGCATGCCCTTAAGCCAGCCGGCCGCCTTGATCGTGATTCATCCGGCTTGCTGGTGTTAACCAATGATGGGGCGCTGGCCCAAATCCTGCAGCACCCCAGCCGCGGCAAATGGAAACGCTATGAGGTGGCATTGAACCGGCCGCTGACGGAAACTGATCGAGCACAGCTGGAGCGGGGAGTTACCCTGGAAGACGGCTCCAGCCAGCTGGAAGTGAAGCCGCTAGGCAAGCGGACACTGGTGGTACGCCTGCAAGAAGGGCGCAACCGCCAGATTCGCCGCAGCTTCGCCGCGCTAGATTACCGGGTAGTTCGGCTCCATCGCACCGATTTAGGTAGTATTGGCCTGGGCAAGCTGGCGCCAGGCAAATGGCAGCCGTTAGAAATACCGGCCGAGATGACCGCATGAGCGCCCTAGCCACCACCATGCTGGTACTGGTTGGCCTGCTTCCCGCTAGCTTCGGGCAGGCGGTAGTCAGTGGGTTCGCGCCAGCTGCCGCGGTGCCGGTGGCGACAGCCTACACCCCGATGGCCGTGCCAGTACGGGTGAGCAATGCTGCACCACCGGCGCTTTCGGCCACCAGCTACTACGCGCTGGATGTTGCCACCGGCCAGCCGCTGGCCGCCAGCAACGCCACCAGACAGCAGCCGATCGCCTCAATCACCAAGCTGGCCACCGCCCTGGTAATCCTGCATGACCATCAGCTAAATGAGGTGCTGACGCTCCCGAAGCTGCCTACCTACCAATCGGATGACGAGATTATTGGATTGCAGGCCGGGGAGCGCTTTACCGTGCATGATCTGCTGGCCGCCCTGCTGATCCAGTCGGCCGACGATTCAGCCGACGCCCTGGCGCTGGCCGACAGCGGCACCCAGGCCGCCTTTGTCGCCAAAATGAACCGGTTGATGGCGCAGTGGGGGATCGGCGGCGCTCATTTTTCTAATCCGTCTGGCTTAGTTGATACCGGCAACACCGTGTCGGCGCAGGCGGTCGCCCAGATCGCCCAGCTAGCGCTGCGCAACTCCGCCGTCCGGCAGTTAATAGACAC
>DATKHK010000071.1:0-3785 GCA_035510255.1 Saccharimonadales bacterium (SeqCode)
GGCGATTGGTGGAGCAGGGCGGTGTGCGGTTAAATGATACGCCGGTAGAGCTGGCCACCCTAACGCTCAAATCCGGTGATGTTATCCAAGTGGGCAAGCGGCGGTTCGTCAAGCTGACGGTGCGATAGGGTGAATTTGGAAGTGCGGGTAGAGACGCTCCCGGGCGTCGGTAAGATCGTAGCTAACCGCTTGGAGCGATTGGGCATTCATACGGTGGGGGATTTATTGAGCCACTATCCCCGGCGCTATGATGATTTTTCGCATATTGTGCCGATCCGGGCGATGAAGCCGGGCAATGTGACCTTTCGCGGCGAGGTCTTAAAGATTGGCTCGCGACGGGCGCGCGGGCGCAAGTTGCAGATTGTGGAGGCGGTGCTGACCGACGGCACCGGCACGGTTAAGGCGGTATGGTTTAATCAACCTTATCTCGTCCGTCAGTTTCCGGTGGGCGCCAAGGTGTTGATGGCCGGCCGGCTGGAGTTTCGCAATAATGATCTGGCGCTGCAATCCCCGGCCATCGAAACCGCCGCTGCCGATGGCTCCAGCCGCCACACCGCCCGGATTGTGCCGGTCTACCCGGAAACCGATGGCGTGACCTCAAAGCAGCTGCGCAACCTGATTATGCCGCTGCTGTCCCAGGCCGCCCATCTGCCCGAAACCTTGCCCCCGGAAATCGTGGCCGACGCTAAGCTGATGGGACGTGGGCAGGCGGTGGTAGAGATTCACGCGCCTTCCAGCGAGGCCAATCTGCAACGGGCCCACCATCGGCTGGCTTTTGAGGAGCTGTTCTATATTATTGGCGCCAGTTTGGTGATCAAGCATGAGATTAAGACTGAGGCCGCGCCGCCGATCACCCTGAACGTGGCGGCTGCCCAAGCCTTTACCAAGAGCCTCGACTTTGAGCTAACCAATGCCCAGCGGGCGGCAGCTTGGCAGATCCTGCAAGATATGACCGGTAGCCAGCCGATGAACCGGCTGCTGGAAGGCGATGTCGGCAGCGGCAAAACGGTGGTAGCGCTGCTGGCTAGCTATATGGCGGTGATTAGCGGGCATCAGGTAGCGCTGATGGTGCCCACCGACATTCTAGCGCGTCAGCATCTGGCAAAGATGGCGCCGCTAATGAAGCGGCTGGGTGTGACGGTAGCGTTAGTGCTGGGTCGCCAGCCAGCGGCTGAAAAAAAGGTGGCGCTGGAAAAGGTGGCGAGCGACCAGGCTCAGCTGGTGGTGGGCACGCACGCTTTGCTGAGCGAGGCGGTCAAGTTTCACCAGCTTGGACTGGTTATTATTGACGAACAACATCGTTTTGGGGTGGAGCAGCGGCAAAAGCTAAAAGCCAAAGCCGGCCGCCTACCGCACCTGCTTAGCTTGACCGCCACTCCGATCCCCCGCACGCTGGCGCTGACAGTCTATGGCGACCTCGATATCTCGGTGATTGACGCCCTGCCACCCGGCCGCCAGCCAATCGCCACCAAGCTGATTACCACCAAAACCCGCGAGGCTGCCTATGGCTTTATTGATCACCAGATTGGCGAGGGCCACCAAGTATTTGTGGTCTGCCCGCTGGTGGAAGATTCCGACACGCTGGGCGCCAAAAGCGTTACGGCCGAGGTGGAGCGGCTACGCCAAGGGCCATTCACCCACCGCCGCATCGGCATGATCCACGGCAAGCTGAAGCCGGCCGAGCGCGAAACGGTGATGCAGCAGTTTCGGGATGGGGAGCTGGATATTCTGGTAGCTACCAGCGTGATCGAGGTTGGCATTGATGTTCCCAACGCCAGCGTGATGCTGATTGAGAGCGCTGAACGGTTTGGGCTGGCGGCGCTACACCAGCTGCGGGGCCGAGTAGGACGCGACGCCCATCAGTCTTATTGCTTGGTGGCTAGCGATTCAACCGCGCCGGGGGTGGCCGAGCGGCTGCAAGCCCTAGAGCGCACCCAAGACGGATTCCGGCTGGCCCAAATAGATTTAGAATTGCGCGGGCCGGGGCAGGTTTACGGGCAGCGGCAGCATGGCATGTTGGAATTAGAGCTGGCCGATTTGAGCGACACCCGGCTGGTCGCGGCGGTGCGGGCAGCCGCTAACCGGTTTGTGAGCAATCCAGCCACCATGTTACAATATCCGCAAGTGGTCGAGCGCATCAACAGGTTAAAATCTATCACTTCGCTCGACTAGTCGGACGACTAACAGACCGCATTCTCCATATGTATTCAGGCTTTATTACGTCTAAACGAACGCTGCCGGCGGTGGGTGTACACCAACGCTTTGACCGGGCCGCCTACCGCTTACTTGGGCCGTATCTGGACGCCGGCGGTTTTGCGACCGCCCGCCAGATTACACGCTTTGAAGGGGTCAACGGGCCCGATGGGCTGAAGGCCAAATCGCCGGGGCAGCACCAGGCGGAGCATCTTTATAATCCGGTGACCGGCCGCGGTGACATTCCCGGCCTGATCAGCTCGCATTACGATACCCTGGTGGTGGCGCTGCGTGAGCAAGACCGGGTGCGGATGGCCTTTGACGCCGCTTGGCTGGCCCACTACATTTGCGACGGCTTGACGCCGGCGCATCATTTTCCGCTTAATACCCGCTTGGCGGCCTACGGCGCCAACGCCCAGTCCCGGCCCAAGCGTTTTTTACACGCGGCGGTGGCTAGCGGCAAGACGCCGGCGGCTCGCCTCAAAAACAACTGGGCGCTGTGGGGCGGTAAAGGGTTGCTGAGCACTCACTTTAACTTTGAGATTGGGGTGGCGGCGGCGCTGGTGGGGCGGCGCATCCAGGTTCGCTTTGATCCGGCTGGTTTCGCAACCGCCCAAAAACTGGGGCCGGTGAGCTACTTTAAAGAGCAGGCGGCTGACATTGCGCGCTTGCAGATGTACGAAAACTTTTATGAGCACGGCTGGAATGCTGAACTGGGACGCTTAGTGCTGCGACGCCTGGCGCCCCAAACGGTACAGACGATCGCGGTGGTGTGGCTGAGCGCCTACCTGGAGGCAGGCTTGCAGCCGGCTCAGCCATTGCCGGTAGCGCGGGGTTAGTATGCGTATAATTGCTGGCGAGCTGGGCGGCCGGGTGGTTATGGCGCCCAAAACCCGCGGTACCCGCCCAATGACCGATAAGGTTCGGGCGGCCCTATTCGACGCAGTCGGCAGCGTTCAGGATATCACCATGCTGGACGCCTACGCCGGTAGTGGGGCGGTGGGGTTTGAGGCGCTGAGCCGCGGCGCGCAGCAGGTGGTGGCGGTGGAGTCGGCGCGGCCGGCGCTTACGGCCATCCAAGCCAACCAACAGAGTTTGGGTATAGCTTGGGGCTACTCGCTGTATCAAATGAGCGTGGAAACCTGGTTGGCACGGCATAGCCTAGCCGACTCCCAGCGTTATGAGTTAATTGTGGCCGATCCGCCCTACGATCGCTTGGCAGCTGACGTACTCGAAAAGCTTGGCTCGCTGCTGCAGCCGAGCGGCTGGCTGGTGGTATCGCACAGCTCGCGTCGTCCGGCGCCAGCACTATCGGGCTTGGAGCTTGCTGCCGATAAAGTCTATGGCGATAGCGCTTTGGGTTTTTACAAACCAGCGTAACTCTATACAATACATGTAGCCTTATCCGCTACAAGAACGTGCGGGCGAGTGGTGAAATGGTAGACACGCTAGCCTTAGGAGCTAGTGGGGGAAACCCCGTGGAGGTTCAAGTCCTCTCTCGCCCACCAGCAATTATCTTTGAGGAATACTTTGACATTATCGACTATTAATTCTATTCTAACCATAAGCGTTATACCAAACCCAAATGAACC
>DATKHK010000072.1:0-4290 GCA_035510255.1 Saccharimonadales bacterium (SeqCode)
GGCCGGGGCGCTTGGCGTAACGGCTGGTGCGGGGGATGGGCTAGTCGGCACCGAGGCCGGAGTTGGAATAGGTGTCACCGGGGCGGGGCTACTCGAAGTGGAGCCAGAGTTCTGCATAATCTAATTTTAGCATAAGCGGTATCTGTAATAAACCGGTAATAAACCAACCAAATCTCGGGTAATAGTCAATATGGCGGTTATGGCTATCAATGCTACAATACGAGGATACAATATGAACGATGAAATCATCATTTCTCAAGATGAACTGGGGTCTTCCCCAAAGCCGCCCAAGCGCCGATGGCGCAACTGGCCGCACTGGCGCCGGGCTTTGAAGTGGCTCGGATTTACCGTCCTGCTGGTAATTATTGCCGTAGCGGCGTTCTTATACATTAACGTGGCCAAAATCTCGGTTAATCCTTTCGGCTTCGGCGATCTAAAAGGCGAGAGCAGCGGCCGGGTTAACATCTTGATGCTGGGCGTTGGTGACCCCGGCCATGCTGGCGAGGAGCTCAGCGATACCGATATTGTGCTTAGCATCGATACCCAGACTCATCAAATAGCCGTTATCAGCGTGCCGCGTGATACCCAGGTTGATATTCCGGGGTATGGTGACGGTAAAATTAACAATGCTAACGCCGACGGCGGTGTTCCATTGGCCGAAACCGTTTTTCAGAATACCCTCGGTATCCCGATTGATTACTACGTTAAAGCCAACTTTACCGGATTGAAAGAAGTGGTTGATGCGGTTGGGGGAGTCGATGTCGATAATACTACCTATCTGTCAGACCCTTCATACCCTTGCGATAACAACCAGTACGCCAGCTGTGGCTACACCTTGCCGCCCGGGCATTACCACCTGAATGGTGAAGAAACCCTCAAGTATGTCCGCTGCCGTGAGGGTACCTGTGGCAACGACTTTGGCCGGGCGGCTCGTCAACAGGAAGTGATGGAGCAGATTCGGGAGCGGGCAACCTCAGCCGGCACCCTGTCTAACCCGGTGACCCTAGGCAAGCTGGTCTCTGCCGCCGGCAACAACATCCAAACCAACCTCAGTCTTAGCAACTTAATGCGTCTGGAGCAGCTTACCAAAGGGGTTGGCAGTAGCAACATCTTTAACATCGTCTTCAATATAACTTCTGATGGATTCCTAGTACAGTCGCCCACTAACAGCAACTTGCTGCCGGCCGACGGCACCTTTGCCGCCATCCAGAACTTCGTGCAGAATGTCTTCAAGTACGGTCCAATCTGGACTGAGCATCCGACGGTGGCCATCGAGAATGGGACTACCACTACCGGTATCGGCGGCAAGTTTAAGCAGCAGCTAGCAGACGACGGCTACGACATTAATGTTGCTAGTGTCAGTGACGCGCTAGCTTCTACCTATGCCACCTCGGAGATTATTGATTACACCGGCGGCAAGCGGCCTCATACCGTGGCCTATCTGGAAGGCCTGCTGAATGTTAAGAAGGTGACCGCTCCACCCACGTCACTTGTCGACCCACCGGCTAACATTGTGGTTATCTTGGGCGCCGATTATGCCGCCAAGGTTAGCCCCACCTCCACCTCGTCTTCAACCTCTAATTCAGCTACCCAGTAGCTCACCGCCAACCCGCAGTTCGCCATTTGGCTCTCGGTGATGCTAGAATATGCTTATGCTCGGTGTGGAATTTTTGGAGTGGTGGTACGGGAGGGGCTATAAAGCCCTAGTGTTGGGTATTGGTGCGCGTATCCGTCGGATAGTCAGTATGTTCTCGCTGCCGTTATTGATCCGGACTCTCGGTGCGCCGTGGCGGCGAATTATTAGTTATGGCGGGGGATCAATCGGCGACCGGGCGCGAGCGATGCTGGATAACATTATTTCGCGGTTTGTTGGTTTTTGTGTGCGCTGCATCGTGATTTTGGCCGCCTGCATCACCGTTATAGTAGTTGCTATCGGCGGCGGGCTTTTATTAATACTGTGGCCATTTCTGCCGCTCATCAGCTTTGCGTTGGTTATCCGGGGGCTGTTCCCATGGTAGCCTACAGCTATAATCACCGGAGCGCTCGGGCCCGCAACGCTCGCTGGGCGGCTCGCTGGGAGAAGAAAGCTGCCATCGCCGAACTGAGCGTAATAGCGGTGCTGTCGGCGATTAGCCTGCTACTGCTGATCATGCATAATCCAATCGGCTTCAGCAGCCTGGGGCTGGACCTCTTGGCACTGATCGTCTATGTTTGGCAGCGCGATGATATTGGTCACTTGGTTAGCTTGCCGGCAGCCTTGAACACTCAAACTGTTCGCCTGGAATTGGTGCTAGAAAGTCGCCTGCTATCGCGCCTGCGCCCGGAGATTTTAGCGCCTGAATTATGGCAGGCGGCACTGCAGCAATGGGAAGGCGTTTTTGTGGTCCAGCGCCTCGGCATTCCCTACGCCGTAGTCACCGATGTCTTGAAGCAACAGGCTGTTCCGCTCGATACGTTGTGGCAAAAGATACTAGAGCTGACTAAGGCTAGTGAACTGCCCGAAATCGATAGTGGTGTTGTAGTAACCGCAACACTATTGAGCGTTCCACTGCTAACTAACCTGCTCTCACATCTCAAACTCAAGCCGGAGGACGTTATGTCGGTCTTCCACTGGCAGCAGCGCTCTAAGCGGGCGCTCCAAGCCCTAAACGAGGTGCCAAACTTTGGTGGGATTGGCCGGGATTGGGCCAGCGGCTACACCCCGCTGCTTAATCGTTTTGCTACCAATATCAGCCAGGAAGTGGAGCATGGCTTTTACCGTCACGTGCCAACCGTTCATCAAGCTGTCATTGATCAGCTCGCCGGCCACCTCAACCAAAACCGACCGAGCGTACTGGTTGGTGGTGTTGGCAGCGGCCGCACCTCAATCGTTTACGCTCTAGCTGAGCGCATGCTGCTAAACGATCGGGTTGGCAGACTGCAGTACTACCAAGTAATGTCGCTTAACTCCTCAATGCTAATCTCGGCTGGCGGACAGATAGAGACCATTGTTATGCGCCTGTTGGGAGAGGCGGTCCAGGCGCGCAACACGATTATTTTTCTCGATGAAGCTAACCTGTTCTTTAATACCGGCCCGGGAGCGGTTGATCTCTCCCAAATCCTGTTGCCGATCCTGCAACGCAACGTAGTCAAACTGGTTTGCGCCATGACTGACCATGACTGGCAGCAGCTGGTGGCCAAGCAGCCGGCTCTTGCCGGCATCCTGCAGCGCCTGGTTGTGCCAGAACCTAACCCTGAAGAAACTGTCCGAGTGGTGCAAGATGCGGCTATCGGGATTGAACACAAGGCCGATACTATTATCTTGCAGCCGGCTATTACTGAGGCCATCCGTTTGGCGGGGCGGTATCTGCCAGAAATGGCCTTTCCCGGCAAAGCTGTTACCGTGCTGGAGTCGGCTACGCACTATCAAGAGGGTGGGGCAGTTGGCGCCGCCTCGGTTCAGCAGGCGATCCAAGCCACTACCGGAGCTAAAGTTGTGGCGGCTTCGCAACCAGAGCGCACGCAGCTCCTCGATCTGGAGAACCAGATTCATCAGCGCATGATTAATCAGGTCCACGCCGTTAAGGTGGTGGCCGACGCCCTGCGTCGTGCCCGGGCCGGTGTGGGAAGCCCTAAGCGTCCAGTTGGTAGCTTCCTATTCCTAGGTCCCACTGGGGTTGGCAAGACCGAGCTGGCTAAAGCCTTGGCTGCCATCTATTTTTCCGGGGAAGATTCAATCGTTCGTTTGGATATGACCGAGTATCAGCAACCAAGCGATCTTTCCCGCCTGCTCGCGCCGTCTACCACCAAGCAGCAGGGGGTAACCCTGGCTAGCGGTGTCCGTCAGCAGCCCTCCAGCGTGGTATTACTTGATGAAATTGAAAAAGCTCATCCGGATATCCTCAACCTGTTATTACAGGTCTTGGATGAGGGGCGACTGACCGATACCGATGGCCGCCAGGTATCATTTAAAGATGCAATCGTAATTGCTACCTCAAACGCCGCCGCTGACGAAATTCGCAGTCGTATTACTGCCGGTGAGGAGCTGGAGGCCTTTGAGCCCAAAATCGTTGATCAGCTGATTGCCACGCACGCCTTCAAGCCCGAGCTATTGAACCGGTTTGATGAGATTGTTCTTTTCCGGCCACTCAACAAGCCTGAACTGCGTCGGGTGGTTGAGTTGATGCTGCGTGACGTTAACGCCACCCTCCAGGCTCAACAAGTGACAGTTAACCTGACAGCCGCTGCCGCCGACTGGCTGGTTGATCATGGGTACGACCCTACGCTTGGTGCCCGACCGCTGCGGCGAAT
>DATKHK010000073.1:0-2882 GCA_035510255.1 Saccharimonadales bacterium (SeqCode)
GACCAGCAGCACATAGCCCAGCCAGGAGTAGCTTGAGCCGCTATTAAGCACCTGAGGGATGTCACCCTCGCTTTCAACCAGCAGCTTATCTTGGTCGGAGCTGCCACTTTGCTGGATGTTCTGAGTGCCGGATTGGGCCACGCTACTGGCATTAGCCTGTGCCGACTGCAGGGCGCTACTGCTGGTGCCAGCTGGCTGCAGTAAGGTTGAGGTCTGGCCGCTCTCCCCGGACTGGCCGGTAGACTGTAGCGAGCTGGAAGAGCCGGCAATCGCCGGGGCGGTGGTCACCGCTGGATCAGCGTGCGCCACCAGGGGTGCTGCCAGCAGCCCTAAAACAATAAAAACTCGTGCAATACGAACCATGATTGTATTGTACCAGAATGTACGAACCGGCTCGATTACAGTACAATACCTCCTATGAAACGTCTGCTCGCCCGCGACCTGCCTACCCATATTGGCAAGAGCGTCCATCTTCAAGGCTGGCTGTATAAAAAGCGGCTACTGGGTGGCATTATGTTTGTGGTGCTGCGCGACCGCGGCGGTTTGACCCAGATTGTGGTCACCGATGAGGCTGAGCAGGCTAAACTGCAGGGGCTGTTGAACGGCACAGTGCTGGCGGTCAGCGGCACGGTGGTAGCCGAACCGCGGGCGGCCGGCGGCGTTGAGCTGCACGACCCCACCCTCACCGTCATGCTGCCGATTTCTGAAGCCACGCCGATCGAGATCGATAAGCCGATCGACCACAAATCGGAAAACTTTGACACCCTCTTCGATAACCGCGCCTACAACCTGCGTAACCCCAACGAGCAGCTGATCTTCAAGCTGCGTGCCCAGCTCAATCGCTACATCCGCGAGTTTTTGCAGGAGCATGATTTTACCGAGATCCAAACCCCCAAGCTGCTAGCCGGCGCTACCGAGGGCGGCGCCGAGGTCTTTAAGACCGATTACTTTGGCCGCGAGGCCACGCTGGCCCAGAGCCCGCAGTTCTACAAGCAGATGCTGGTCGGCGCCTTTGAACGGGTGTTTGAGATCGGGCCGGCCTTCCGCGCCGAACCCAGCCTGACCACCCGCCACATGAGCGAGGTCACCATGCTCGATATGGAAATGGGTTTTATTGAGAGCCACGACGACGTCCTCAAAATGACCGAGGACCTGGTTTATACCGTCCTGACGCGGGCATATAAGGAGCAGGCCGATGAGCTAGCCACCCTCAAAGCCCCGCCATTAGTGCTGAAAAAGGAGTTTCCGCGCTACACCGTCGCTGAGGTTCATGAGCTGTATTCCAAAGCTACCGGTGAAAACACCCGAGCTGAAAAGGATCTGCTGCCGGCCGAGGAGCGCTGGATCTGCGATTATGCCAAGGAAAAGCAGGACTGCGAGGCGGTGTTTGTCACCGATTTCCCAATAGAGGCGATGAAGTTCTACCATATGGTCAACCCCGATAACCCCGAAACCGTGCTATGGGCCGACCTGCTGTTCCGCGGTTTAGAAATCGCCACCTGCCCGCAGCGCGAGCACCGCTACGAGAAGCTGGTAGCCCAAATGAAGGCCGCCGGCCTCGATCCTGAGCATCCCGGCTTCCGCTACTATTTGCAGGCCTTCCAAGCCGGTCTACCACCGCACGGCGGCTTCGGCTTCGGCATCGATCGCCTCGTCCAAAAGACCATCGGCCTTTCCAGCGTTAAGGAAGCCACCCTTTTCCCGCGCGATATGCAGCGGCTAACGCCGTAACAAGCCAGCAACTACATTAAAAGCCACTTGGTCCGTTAAATGCTGGGCCGTCCGACCCAAACGGATAGGTCAAAAGTCCCTCATCGCTCTGCAGCCAAGCCTGCAACACCGGCTCAATAATCTGCCAGGTGGCCAGCACCTCATCATTACAGGTAAAGTTGGTCTGGTCGCCGGCTATGGCGTCAAGCAGTACCCGCTCGTAACTGTCCGGCTCGTGTCCGGCCACCGCCGGAATAGTATCAAGAAGGGCGATCGGCTCCACAATGCCGTTGCTGCGCTCCAACTCAATCATCTCATTGGGCTGCAAGCGAAAGCGCAACACCCCGGGCAGGCTTTCGCTGATGTCGCCGCTGTTATCAGAGTTAAAATGCACGCGGATCTCGCTCAGCTTGTCGCTCAGGCCCTTGCCGGTGGTCAGCGCCACTTCCACACCGTGCCAGCCCGGCGCGGTCAGCTCCAGGTTCAAGCGGGCAAAGGTTTCAGTGTGCGAATTGGGATTACCCACCTCCTTGCGGTACCCCTCGTACTGGCCGCGATGCGCCTGCCGGTCGATCTCGCCAGCCACAATTGGCGTAACCGATTCGAGCAGCTTCACCCGCTCCCGATGCAGGGCGGCCGCGCCACTCTCGGTTGGCAAATCCATCATGGTCAGCGCCAGCAGCGCCAGCAAGTGGCTTTGAATCAGGTCGCGCAGCGCCCCGGTCTGCTCATAAAAGTCGGCGCGGCCCTCGATCCCAATCTCCTCCAGCGCGTCAATCTCAATCCGCGAAATATACTTGCTGTCCCATCGCCCCTGCACCGCCGGGTTCCCCGTCCGCACCAGCGCAATGTTCTGCGCCACGGTTTTAGCGACATAATGGTCAATCCGATAAATCTGCTCCTCGGCGAAGGCCGCATGCAATTGGGTAGCCAGCTTCTCGGCTGAAGCCAGGTCGGAGCCAAACGGCTTTTCCATCAGTAAGCGGGTGGTAATGCCGGGCGGCTTATTTAAGCCCACCTTGGCAAAGGCCGCGGTAATCTTGCCAGCTACCTTCGGTGGCACCGAAAGATATAGCAGCCGCGTCGCCTTGCTAGCGCCACCCTCGGCCTGCTTCAGCGCCTTAAATAGCCCATCATAATCATCCGGGTCACCGCTGTCCATGCGGACAATC
>DATKHK010000074.1:0-2500 GCA_035510255.1 Saccharimonadales bacterium (SeqCode)
CGTCATTGTCTACGACGAACTGGATATAGATTTTGGCACTATCCGTACCCGGGTTGGTGGCACTGCCGCCGGACATAACGGCGTCAAATCGGTTATCCAGCACCTCGGTGAAAACTTTGGCCGCGTACGCATTGGCATTGGCCCTAAAAAGCCGGCCGCCATTGATAGCGCCGACTTTGTACTAAAGAAATTTACCAAAACTGAACTCAGCCACTTGCCGGAATTAATACGTGAGGTAAGCGCTATTCTGAGTGAGTGCGTCTACAGTCCCAGTCAATTACCAGCCGACACTCGAAACTTCCTAGTTTAGAATTGTTCTAGATACTGGGCAGCTGCCTCGGATATCTCTGGTTCCACGAATTTACCCAACTCCCTAGCCGTAGCGTGCACCCTGCCAGCTCTTGCAAGAGCATCTGCAAGCTCAGGATTGCCCCCGAATGAGGAGGAATCATTAGATTGGCTCCGAAGTTCGTAGGCATATTTGCGATAGCGTGCCCGTGCGGCTAGTAGTTCATCTATATGCTCCCACACTCTCGACATCGCTAACCGGGATGGTACCTCGAAATATCGGTGATCAGCATCATCAAAATCAATAAATTCGCCATTTTTTCTCATGGTGTATATTCTAGCCTAGCATAAAAAGAGCCTCCAGAGGGGGTGGGCACCACTGGAGGCTCATTTCAGGGGACAATCTAGGATCATCCCCAAAACCCTTCAACCCACCCCAGCGAAGCATCGACGTCTATAAAATATAAGGACTCGTGCCTCCACGCCTAGGGCGCGGAACCGTTTAGGCTCACTTTGAAAAATGGGGACCCTGCCTAGTGCAGGGACTTAGTTAAAGGGGTTAGTTTGCTTTAGAGCGCTTGGTCTTAAAACCAGCACATAAAAAGTGGAGGGTAACAACTTACATATGGCACGCTCTAAGGCAATCTAACAAAAATCCTCTCTAGCCGAGGCCAGGGAGGGTGTTAGAATGGGGTATAAGGTACGTAAACGCTTACGTAAGCATTTACAAGTTGCAATTTTAGCAAAATAGTGGCGTTATGTCAATACTTTTACATAATTTTATAGGTTTGTCAAAACGCTTAAGCATGCTAGACTTAAAAGATATGAAGCTCATGATTTGGCTCGGCATACTCATCGGCGGCACCATTGGCGGCTGGATCGGCGCCCTGATGACGCACAACAATTGGTTTAGCCTCAGCAGCATCCTTTGGAGTGGGGTAGGGTCAATTGCCGGCATATTTGCCGGCTATAAACTGGGTAAAAAGTACTTCTAGAGTTTAGTATTACCCCCGCGTATTCATATATATAACTTGCAATCGCTGGCCTAACACGCTTAAGATAGAGAACATGCCTAAAAATTTAGTGATTGTTGAAAGTCCGGCTAAAGCTAAAACTATTGAAAAATACCTTGGCAAAGATTATGCCGTCCGCAGTAGCTTCGGTCATATCCGTGATTTACCCAAAAAGGGCCTCAATATCGATGTCGGCCACGACTTTAAACCAACCTATGAGATAAACCCCGACAAGAAAAAGGTCGTCAGCGAGCTTAAGAAGGCCGCTAAAGCCTCTAGCGACGTCTGGCTGGCATCCGATGAAGACCGTGAGGGTGAGGCGATTGCTTGGCACTTAACGCAGGCGCTCGGGCTCGATCCAAAGACCACCAAGCGCATTGTCTTTCATGAAATCACCAAACCAGCTATTGAACACGCCATTAAAAACCCCAGAACTGTCGATATTCAACTGGTCAACGCCTACCAAGCGAGGCGGGTACTCGACCGCCTAGTAGGTTATGAAATCTCCCCGGTACTCTGGAAGAAGGTACGAGCCGGACTCAGTGCTGGCCGCGTACAATCGGTGGCTGTCCGGCTGATTGTAGAGCGCGAGCGGGAGATCAAAGATTTTGCTTCCGTCAGCACTTACAGAGTTGTGGCCCTGTTTGATATCAAAGGCCAAGAACTAAAAGCCGAACTCATCGATAAGCTACCAACTAAAGATACGGCCCGAGACTTTCTAAAAGCGGCCGCCAAAGCCGCGTTTGAAATCATCGACATTGCCCAGAAGCCCGGCGCCCGAAACCCCGGTGCACCGTTTACAACCAGCACCTTGCAGCAGGAAGCCGCACGTCGTCTTGGTTATAGCGTCCGCCAAACGATGACCCTTGCGCAGCGTCTTTACGAAGCCGGACATATCACCTATATGCGCACCGACAGTACGATTATCAGCGGCCTGGCTATCAAAGCGGCTGAAGAGTATATCCTGAAGAACTACGGGGCCAACTACCATAAGGTCCGCCAGTTTAAGACCAAGAATCAATCCGCTCAGGAGGCCCACGAGGCCATCCGACCGACCGATTTCACTCGACAAAAGGCCGGAACCGACAGCCAGCAAGAAAAACTCTATCAATTAATCTGGCAGCGCGCCTTGGCCAGTCAAATGACCGCCGCCCGCACCGAGCGTACCGAAGTAACGATCAGCTTGAATAACCGCAAAG
>DATKHK010000075.1:0-8242 GCA_035510255.1 Saccharimonadales bacterium (SeqCode)
GCACCCGTGAATACCGGTGCAGCCAGCGTCCAGCCTTCTGGTGGCGGCTTTCCGGTTGTGACGCTCCAGGCGATTAATGAGCAAGTTAAGGTGTGGAATCGCCAAAATAAAGACTTCCCGTATAAACTCGTGCCAGAAGTCGAAGGAGTGCCTATGGGTAAGTGATAGCGTGTACTTGTGCTGGTCTAAGACCTAAACGGTGTGGATTGCCTTAGGAAAGCCCCCACCAAATCTAAGGCCAGCGCAAGTGAACACTATCGAATTGATAATATAACTTAATATGTCCTAATTGTCAATATCACCGGCTGGTGTATACTATACATATAATATAGGAGCGACAGTTTATGGGCAAGAAACAGTTCCTCTCACTCCTCAAACTCGCTTCGCAGCCGCTTCAATCATCAGGGGGAAAACAGGCACGTCCCGATGGTTATACCGGTAAACAAACTCGTTCACGTACTGCTGGAGATACTTCGGCGAAACGCAATGATGTGTCCCGTCCAGGCTTCGCTTCATCTGAGACCAAAAGCCCTCAATAGTGTTAGTGTGAACCCCGGACTTAACAAACTCTAGTTTAGAGTGGTTTACGCTGGTGTGAGAGTAGCCCATGCGCTGTAGAGGCTTGTATGCCCGGTAATCATCGCTGTAGACCTTGCTGCCCCTCTGAACGCCTTCAAACAGTTTAGGAAGTAACACTCTAGCTCCAGAACTCATAACGTGATGGGCTTTGGCTTTACCATCTCGCTCAATCATCCCAAATATAACTTGCTTATCTGAAATAGTGCGCTTTTCGTGTAATCGGTTTTTACTATCACCACCATAATAGGTTTCGTCTACTTCTACCTCACCACCAAGCTTATAGTTGTTTTGTGCCATGAGTAGGCGGATTTGATGACCCATTCTATGGGCTGTCTTATAAGTAACGCCTAGGTGCCTCTCAAGCTCTTTAGCTGATACGCCGTTCTTACTCTGTGAAAAGAGGTAGATGGCAAATAACCAGCTTGTAAGGGGCGTCTCGCTCTTGTGAAAGATGGTATTGGCTAATGGGTGGATTTGGTAGCCACAGTCCTTACAGGCGTAGCACTTGCGCTTTTTGACACGATAGAACTTCGGATTTATAACCCCACACTTCGAGCAAACTTTCAGGTCGCCATAACTACTCTGGAATATTGCCTCAAGGCAAACATCATCGTTGGGGTATTCCTCTTTGAACTTCTTAATCGTGTATCTCATGCTTTAATTGTAGGGCATAAAATACTTGCTGTCAAGGACATTGTTTAAGATTAGAGTATGTACTTTTATAACGTAATTTTAGATACCCTAATAGACCACGCCAAGAAAAATTGGTGCGTTAATGCCTTGTACTGCTATAATTGCAGTACGCAACACTGGTAGACCCTCCTCAGAGGGTCTTATCTTTTACTGGCAGTCGGAGAGGGAATCGAACCCTCGACCTCCAAGTCCGCAACACTGGCGCTCTATCCACTGAGCTATCCGACCTTAAAAAGGCATACAAAAGCCCCCTTTCGGGGGCTAATTAGGTGCCTGGTTATATTCTATCAATAAGTGGTGCTAGAATAAAGCTATGATATGGGTAGTATTAGCTATAATCGTTGCGGCACTCATTATTGCTAATGCGATTAAGCAACAAAGCACTGGTCATTACCCTATACAAGACCCAAATGACCCAAATTATAAATTAGCCTATAGGATAATTAGCGACTACCTCGATGATTACTCTAGGCTTACCCTTACGGGTCAAATGAATGTACTTTGGCACGAGAAGTTGGCAAATTCTAAAAATGCCAAGGAGCGGAAAGAAAATGAGAAGAGTGTTAAGGAATCTGATGCCGCCACAGAAGAAACTGTTAACGAATTTTGGTCTAGATATGGTGGGTATAATAAAATGCTAGACCCAATCGTGGTACCTTTGGCAGTCTGGCCAAAAGAATTAGTCGATAAATATAATGCTCAAAGAGCTGCGTTTGCAGAGATGAACGAACGTGTTAAAAATTCTCAAACCTCTTATTAGGGGTTCCTTGCAGTAAGGGGATACTCGCCATTACATATGGTAGACATTATTGTATGATATATGGCCTAACTTGCCAATAGAGGCTAGCTGCTACTGGCCTTTTACATCCCAACCGAAGTAGACTTCCAAACGGATAATCTTATCTCCATCAAAGGTAATTATGTCGGTATTACGTCCTTTTGCACCGTCAGGCTTAACGTATTCGTGCGTGACGATAACTTCATCAGCCTTTTCTATTACGCGAACGTACTCGATATCCTTAAGGTTGTCTCCCTGAGGCCAGCATTTCCTAAAGAACTCATCACGGTCCAACAAAGGGTCGGGCGGCGCCGAAAATGTGAAGTTAGGGGCCAATAAATTTTCTACAAAATCATTTCGGTCAACTTTTGAAAAAGCTTCATAGAATTGCTTTACTAACCCAGGTCGATTGCTCATATAGAAATCATATGACGAGGATAGCTGTACGTCTACACTGGAGAGCCATCGTGCACGCCATCGCAACTAAATTAAAGGAAAGCCAGAGTTATTAATATACGCTACTGGTAACTGTAGCTAAAAACCAACCTATAAAATAGAAAAGCAGCCAAACAGCTAACGTTTTAAGGCTAGGTGGGCTGCCTACCAACCAATGAAATATAAAAACGATACCCCAGACAACAAATCCCGCAAAACTCAAGGTCCAGTATTTTCTTGAATGCGAGATGTGCATATATCTAATTGTACACCCGCTATCCGGAGAACGCGTTAGTTGTTGGAGATTTCAGCTACCCTAGTAACTAAAATGTCTTTTATCAAAGCCTCTGGTATAGGCTTTTGTGGAGTAAACTTTATTCCGCCCTTAGATGTCCTGAAATCAGTGAGCCTGTCTTTAAGAGTTTCAATCGGTCCCGATGTCGGGAAAAGCCCAAGATGCTCTTTAAAAATCCTGAAAGCCACAAGATACTTGCCCTTATACTTAAAACCTGGCATGCCATAGGTTGTTACTTCCTGTGCTTCGGGAACAATTTCATTAACTATAGAACGGATTTTCTCAAGTTCCGCTTTTTCTGGACCGCTGTATCTGCTTAGGTAGTCATCAATTACAGACATATAGTAATTCTACCATTAAGAGAATCGGACTCTTTAACGGATGTGGATGAGTATCAAAATCAGCATAATTGCATGGAGGGCCATCGTACAGGCTATCGCAACCGAAGTTGCTGATGAGAGAATATTTGACGCCCTAGGGGATGTTTGAGCTTCCAATGATAATCAAAACAATCACAATAAGTACTATCCACACCGCTACATAAAAAGCTGTGCCCCCTGCTACTGCTATTGCCTCCCACTTCAAAACTTGCCTTACCGTTGCCTTCATAGATTGGGTTGCCCTATACTCGCCCGCCCCAATCAACAAGCCGCCTATGACTAGGCAAAGCGCAGCCACCAACACCTGCAAGAGCCGGATTTGGTTGTAACCATTCAAGACATTAACACCGGCAAAGACAATTGGTCCAATAGCAAAAAAGATTATGCCAATGATTTTAAAGATGAGCTTTTGCCTATTTTTAATTTGGGACAGTGGTTGCAAATCACAGCTCGGCTATATTTTGAGTATAGCATAAAAGCATAAGTGCAATGGAGGGCCATCTGGGACTCGAACCCAGGACACGCTGCTTAAGAGGCAGCTGCTCTAACCAACTGAGCTAATGGCCCGTATTGTTTTGGTGCGCCCGGCAAGATTCGAACTTGCGACCCCTTGGTTCGAAGCCAAGTACTCTAATCCGCTGAGCTACGGGCGCACATATGCCGTCGCGACTCGAAAAATGATAGCACTTTGAAGCCGGTTTTGCTAGCCCTATAAGCGGCTACCTACTTTGAAGCAGCTGGCGGCTTTTTACCGGAAATCAGCAATATGATACCCGCTATGATGCCTATCGGAATAAATACCGTGCAGATTATACCTGCAAGATAAATTATGGTGTTAAGTATGGCGATTGTTAGGCTGTGTGAGTTGGCATGGATTAGCGCGGCTATAAGGTTAACAATGGCATACAATACAGCGCATACAATAACCCCCATAAGTGGGCCGGTAAAGGCTAGCATGACTTTCTTGTTGTGCAACATCTTCTTACCTCAAAGGTAGTCGGACTGTCGCCCGCTGTCAATAAACATAAGTGCTTTTGGTGCGCCCGAAGGGATTCGAACCCCCGACCTTTGGTACCGGAAACCAACGCTCTATCCAGCTGAGCTACGGGCGCATACTTCGAGTATTATACGCTAAAAGTCCTTCAAGACCTCAATCTTCGCGCCCAGGCGGTTAAGCCGGGCGTAGAGGTCCTCGTAGCCGCGATTAATCGAGTAAACGTTGCGCAAAATCGAAGTGCCCTCAGCCGCTAGCATGGAAATCAGGATGACGGCGGCCGGGCGCAGCGCCGGCGGACAAATAATTTCGGCGGGGCGCAGGCGGGTCGGGCCGTTCACATAGACACGATGGGGGTCGGCCAAAATTAGCTCGGCATTCAGCTTGGTAAGCTCCATATAATAGATGGCCCGGTTTTCGTAGGTCCAGTCGTGGATCAGGGTTTGGCCTCTCGCCTGGGTGGCTATTGGCACAAAAAACGGCAGGTTATCCATATTGAGCGCCGGGTACGGGCCGGCGTGGATCGCCTCTTCTAGCGCCACGAACTTGGAGGCGTGAGTGGTAATATCGACCAGCTCGGTATGGCCGTTGGCCGCCTTATACGGCGCGCTACGGGCGTATTTGAACCCCATTTTCTCCAGCTTGAGCAGCTCCATTTCTAGGAAATCGATCGGGCAGCGCTCAATGGTAATCGAAGAGCGGGTGACCGCCGCCGCCGTAATGAACAGCATCGACTCAATCGGATCCTCACTAATCTGGTAGGTGACGCGCTTATTGATCGTCGGCTTGCCCCACACCCGCAAGGTGGTGGTGCCAATGCCTTCAATCCGCACCCCCAGCGCCTGCAAAAACACGCAAAGATCCTGTACTTGATAGTTGGCCGAAGCGAACTTAATGGTGGTAACGCCCTTGGTTTTGGCGGCCGCCATCAGCGCGTTTTCGGTAACGGTATCGCCGGCCTCATACAGCACCACATCGGCCGCGTGCAGGCGGCGGGCGGTCACGTTATAACGGCCGCGATGAGTCACAATACTCACCCCAAAGTTTTCCAGCGCAAACAGGTGCGGGCGCACCGTGCGGGCACCCAACTTGCAACCACCCGGCTGCGGCAAGGTGAACTCTTTCAGTAAATGAACCAACGGTCCGAGTAGCAGCAACACACTCCGGGTCTTCATGGCGGCCGTGGTATTCATGGACTGCATTTGTAGCTGGCGCGGCGGGGTAATTACCACGTCGTTCCCTTTCCACTTCACATCCACGCCAATGCTTTCCAGCACCTCAATCACCCGGTTGACCTCTTCGATCCGCGGCATCTTCTTAAGTACCGTGGTGCCGCGGTTCAGCAGGGCCGCGCACAGCATTACCACCGCCGAATTCTTGGAAGTGTTGGTGGTTACGCTGCCGGATAGCTTGCGGCCGCCGTGAATCTTAAAGTTTAGCGCGTCACTGGGGATGGTGATCATTTCGGCGTCCAGAATCTCCCCGATCCGCACCAGCATGTTGGTACTCAGGTTCTGTTCACCCTTTTCCATGCGGGCAACCGCACTCTGGCTGGTACCGAGCAGCTTGGAAAAATCCGACTGCGTCAGCCCCTTTGCCTCTCGGTATTCAGCGATGCGATGGCCAATTTTGATAATTTCTGGGGAACGGTGGGGTTTCGTAGAAGTGACGGGCATAAGGCACCCTTCTATCATTATTTATACCGGCTATATCATATATGATATAGATTAAGCTGTAAAGCTGAAAATAAGCTGATTACGTCGTGGCCGCTTGCTCAACCACCACCCCTTCCCAGGGTCCCAGATGAAGCAGGCCGGTCACCGCTTCGCCCTCGCGATGGCGCACCGTGCCCAGCACAATTTCACCGCTAACATCGCGGAGTTCGTGATGATGGTTCGAAAAATTGATAGCGACAAGCACCGCCTGACTGCGATGCCAGGCCCAGACGCTGTCGTTGCTATCTACCGCCTCATAGGCCGCGACCTGCAGGGCCGGCAACCGATGCCGCAGCTTAATTAAATCCCGAGTAAAGTGCAGGGTTGAATCCTCTTGATCGGTTTCAGCGTCGACATTACGGGTATGCAGCTCACCATACGGCAGCCATGGCCGCACCCCTTTCTCCGTAAACCCGGCGCCCACCTGATTTTTCCACGGCATGGGTGTGCGCGAACGGTCACGGCCGCCATCCACCGGCCAGTACTTGCGGCCACGCGGGTCTTTAAGCCGCCACGGTGCCACAAACACGTCGGCCATGCCGAGCTCATCTCCATAGTAGATCACCGGCGTCCCCCGCAGCGTTACCATGGTAAGCAGCGCGCAGCGGATCTTGCGCTCATCACCCTTGGCCCAACGGCTGGGAAAGCGCGGTTTATCGTGATTAGTGGCGGTCCACATCGGCCAGTTGGCATGGGTCAGCGCTAGCTCAGATTTCTCTACCAAGTCGCGCAGCAGCGACACCTCAAACGGCGAATCCAAAAAGGCTAAATTAAATATTAATTTCAGCTCGTCTTGTTGGCCGTAGAAACTGGCCAGCAAGCGGGCATCATAGACGCGGTTGGTCTCCCCGAGCAGTAAACGCTTGTCCGGATATTCGTCAACAATCGCCCGCCAGCGCTTCAGGATGGTGTGCACCTCGGGCTGCGAGGTGTTATATAGCGGCCGCTGATGCAGCAGCCGAATCTCCGGCCCATCCCCTTTTTGGCTCTTGGGGTTATCGCGGAACTGGGCGTCTTTGATCAGCATATTGAAGACGTCAAGGCGGAAACCGGCCACGCCGCGGTCCAGCCAAAAGCGCATAATCTTATCAAACTCTTCCAGCACCTCGGGATTACGCCAGTTAAGGTCGGCCTGTTGCTTCCACCAGTTATGCAGGTAAAACTGGCCGGTGGGCGAATGGTACTCCCAGGCCGAACCACCATCATCGGCGGCCCGCCAGTTATTGGGCGGGCGCCCGTCGCGCTTGGGACTGCGCCAAATGTAATAATCGCGGTACTGGGCGTGGGTGCCGGTCAGGGCGTTTTGGAACCAGGGATGCTCGGTGCTGGTATGGTTCGGTATAAAGTCGAAAATGACTTTGATACCACGCTCCTCCGCCCCGGCAATCAGCCGGTCAAAATCCTCCATCGTGCCAATGGAGGGCTCAATGCTATAGTAATCGGTGACGTCATAGCCCCAATCGAAGTTGGCACTTTTAACCACCGGCGACAGCCAAATCGCGTCGACGCCGAGATCGCGGATGTAGTCGAGCTTGGCGATCACCCCCGGCAGGTCGCCGACACCATCGCCGTTGGTATCATAAAACGACCGCACATAAATCTGATAAATCACGCCGGTCTTCCACCATGGGTAGGAGGCGTTACCAGATTTTGGGGCGGCGGCTGGTTTGGTCTGGTGAGTCTCAGAAACAGCCATACTGCTTTTGATTATAAATACCTGAGAGTAAATTAAAAGACTTGATTTTATTCCTTCAGAGCCAAAAAGTCGCGGCGGATGGCTTGGACCTGCTCAATAAAGCTGTGGGCCTGCTCGCGCCTGGGCCGTGGCATGTCGGCTAGATGGTAGGTGCGCACAATCCGTCCAGCGTCCATGAGGATCACGCGGTCGGCCAACGTCACCGCCTCTTCAATGGAGTGCGATACCATCACAATGGTCTGCTTGGTTTCCTGCCAGATTGATAGCAAGTCTTGATGCAACATTTCGGTGGTCTTAATATCGAGCGCGGCAAATGGTTCGTCCAGCACCAGCACTTCCGGGTCGACCGCCAGCGCCCGGGCCAGCCCCACCCGCTGCCGCTGGCCACCGGACAGTTCGCGCGGATACTTTCCGGCAAACTCCGATAGCCCCACCATCTCCAGCTGCCGGCGCACCTTGCGCCTAGTTTGGGCAGGAGGCAGTCGACGCGCCCGCAACACAATCTCGACGTTTTGGGCCACCGTCAGCCACGGGAACAGCGCGCCGGATTGAAACACCATGGCCGTCGTTTCCGGCCGCTCCACCGTGCCGCTGCTAGCCGCTTCCAAGCCGGTAATAATTTTAATCAGGGTCGATTTGCCGCACCCCGACGGCCCAATCAAAACAATAAACTCTCC
>DATKHK010000076.1:0-6221 GCA_035510255.1 Saccharimonadales bacterium (SeqCode)
CACTAATTCCGGTGCTTGCCGAAATGGAGCTAGCCGGCATTGAGCTCAATACCGCTTTTTTGGCCAAGTTCAATAAAAAACTGGCCACCGAGATTGCTAGCCTGCAAAAGCAGATCTGGGAAGAGGCCGACGAAGAGTTTAACATTGCCTCTCCGGCGCAACTAGCCACCATTTTGTTTGATAAGCTCCAGTTGAATAAGGTGGGCGTTAAAAAGGGCAAGACCGGCTTTTCTACCGCTGCTGCCGAACTGGAAAAGCTGCGTGACGCCCATCCGATTATCCCGCTGATCAGCGAGTATCGTGAGCTTACTAAGCTGCAGTCCACCTACGTTGAAGCGCTGCCGCAGTTAATCGACAAGCATCAGCGAGTCCATACCCGCTTTAATCAAACTATTGCCCAAACCGGCCGCCTGAGTTCTACCGATCCAAATCTCCAAAACATTCCAGTGCGGACCGAAATTGGCCGCGAGATTCGCAAGGCTTTTGTGGCTCCCAAGGGTCGAGTGTTGGTTTCGGCCGATTACTCCCAAATTGAGCTGCGGGTGGCGGCAGCACTCAGTAAGGATCCGGGCATGATCAAGACCTTTGAGCAGGGGATCGACCTCCATCAACAGACCGCCGCTGAAATGTTTGGCGTGCCACTCGAGAAGGTTACCAAGGAGCAGCGCTACAGCGCCAAAACTATTAATTTCGGCGTGATGTACGGAATGAGTCCGCATGGGCTGAGTGTGGCAACCGGCATGAAGCGCGAGGAAGCGGTCGCTTTCATTGAGCGTTATTTTGAGGTGCGCAAAACTCTAAAAACCTACATTGAGGGGATTAAGGAGTTTGCCCGCAAGAACGAGTATACCGAGACCTTGCTTGGCCGCCGCCGTCCCTGCCCAGAGATTAACTCCGGTAATTTTCAGATTCGCAACGCGGCCGAACGGATGGCGGTTAATGTGCCACTCCAGGGGACGGCGGCCGATATCATGAAACTCGCCATGATCGCCCTAGCACCCAAGCTGCCCAAAGGCGCCCAGCTTCTCCTCCAAATCCATGATGAGCTTATCGCCGAGTGCGATGAAGCTCAGGCTAAAACCGTTGCTGCGATAATGCGCGAGACCATGGAGAATGCCTATGACCTTGGTGTGCCGATTGTAGCCGATACCGCAATCGGCAAATCTTGGGGTGAGCTCTAGTAAAGTATGCCTGAACTTCCAGAAATCGAGACGATCCGAATCGGGCTAGCATCCAACATTATCGGGCTTCGCATAACCGATCTGGAGGTGCTGCACCCAAAGACCTTTCAGTCGGCCAGTGCGCTTGCCGACAGCTTTGCCATTGGCGCTACCATTACCAAGCTGGAGCGTCGCGGTAAGGTCCTAATTATTGAGCTGGATAGCGGTTATAGCCTGTTATTCCACCTGAAAATGACCGGCCAGATGGTGTTGGTAAAGCCGGGTGGCGGACGCTACGCCGGCGGTCATCCTACTAAAAGCATGGCTGAGGCACTGCCGGATAAAAGCACCAAGATTATCTTTCGGCTCAGCGATGGCAGCACCCTCTACTTTAATGACCAACGCGTGTTCGGCTGGGTCAAGCTGGTGCCTCAGGCCGAAGTCTTGCGTGATAGCCTGATTGCGCGCCTAGGTCCGGAGCCGTTAACGGCCAGCTTTGAGCTAAAGGGCTTTGCCGCCGTTCTAGCCCGGCGGGCCGGTTCACCGATTAAGGCGGTAATTCTCGACCAGTCCACCGTTGCCGGTGTTGGTAATATCTACGCCGACGAGTCGCTGCACCTGGCTAAAATCCACCCCGCCACACTAGCCGGTGATCTGACCAAACCCCAGGTAAAGCGCCTCTACGAAGCCATAAAAACCATCATTGCTTTAGGTGTTAAGCATGGCGGTACCAGTTTTACTACCTATGTTAATGCCCTTGGCGGCACAGGTGATTATCTGCATAACGCCCGGGTCTTCCGCCGCCAAGGCCTGACCTGCCCGGTTTGCGGTACGGTAATCATTAAAACCCGGGTGGCCGGCCGCGGCACCCACCTCTGTCCGAAATGCCAGAAACTGCCAGCTGGCAGATGATACAATAGCTCCATGAGTGATAGGGGAGCGCCAAATAAGACCGACTCACTGCGCTACCTTATGCAGCAGGCGGTGGGTTTTAGCGACGAGCGTGAGTGGAAGCAGTTCCATTCGCCCAAGAACTGCGCGGCTAATCTAGCAGTGGAGGCCAGTGAGCTCCTGGAATGTTACCTGTGGAACGAAACCGCTACCAGCCGCGAAGCTATTGCTGATGAAGCTGCCGACGTCCTGCATGCCCTGTTGGTCTACTGCGATTCTGAGAATATTGATCTAAGCGCCGCTTTCATCGCCAAGCTGGCTAAAACCGCCGCCAAATACCCAATCGAGACCTCCAAAGGCAACAACGCCAAGTACACCGAGCTGCCATGATCTTCTTTTTCTATGGCCCAAACAGCTATGCTGCGCGGCAGCAGATTGCTAAGCTCGTAGCCGAGTATGTCAAAAAATCTGGCAGTAATCTCGGCTTGGAGCGGATTGATGGCGCTAAAGCCAAGCCGGAGGAGCTGAGCGCCGTTTTGCAGGCAACCCCGTTCCTGGCTAATAGCCGCCTGGTCATCATCGAGGAGTTGGGCGGCAACTCGGCGGTGGCGCCAACAGTTGAGCGACTGGTAAAGCAAATACCAACCACCACCGTGGCGGTGTTTTACGATCCGGCGGTCGATCAGCGTACCAGCTACTTTAAAACCCTTAAAGCTATCGCTAAAACCGTTAAGTTTGAACCGCTGTCTACTGCCAAGCTACAGCAGTGGGTAGTCGCCATGGCGCAAGCCAAGGGAGCCGACATTGAGCGGCCGGCGGTTGGGCGTCTGCTTGATCTGGCAGGCGAGGACCAGTGGCGCTTGAGCCACGAGCTTGCCAAGCTAGCGGCGTATGAATCGCCGATTACCACGGCCACTGTCGAACTACTGGTGGAGGAGGGCAATACCGAAACGATTTTTAACCTGGTAGAGGCCACCACGGCCGGCAAGGTGGAAACCGCTCTGCGCCAGTATCGTCGCTTACGCGCCGACGGAATCAATGAAATCTATATGCTCAGCATGATCATCTGGCAGCTGCGTAACTTGCTCCTGGCGGGGGTAGCCGGTAAGACCACACCGGCAGAGCTGGCTAAATCTGCTGGCATGTCGCCATTTGTGGCTGGAAAAATGCTTTCCAAGCGCCATCTCTTCACCGAGAATCAGCTAAAAAGTGCCTTTTTACAGGCGGTGGATACCGATTATCAAATAAAATCCGGCGCCGGCGTGGCCGACGCGTTGGTGGAGCAGCTAATCTACCGGCTGGCCAGCCGCGCTACGGTTTAGCCTTGGGTCGCAGTTAACTGGCCGTCCGGCCCCTCTGTGAAGCGTATTAAGACGCCAACCTGTTCCTCGTTGAGATCGGGACTGTTGATGTGGCCGGTGGTACTTGATGTCTCGCCGCCAAGACCGACGGTGTCGAGGGTTACCTCCTGTACGTGTTCATCCACAATCTGCTTGGCCTCGGCGTAGTTCGTGGCTATCGGCCCGGAGTTATTGCCGTCAAGCACGTTGATCTCATAGTGGGCGCTATCAAGGACGAAGGTTTGGGGGCCGTTTGCGGTGGTTACGCCGAGCACCATACGATCTTTTCCCTCTGAGACCACTGGGTTTTTTGCAGCCAAAATCCCTTTACCATCGGCTGCATCACCAAGCTCAAAGGTTGCCAGGGCATCGGGAACGGTTGAGTTTCCCTTCAGGCGGGCACGAAAATCTTCAGTATCTTCACTTGAGCCATTAGCAGGGAGGTTGGGCGCCGAAGAAGTAAGCGACCACTCCGGATCCTGCCTCTCACCGCTTTCAACGTGCTTGACGGCTTCAGCGACGCCCACCGTAGCTATACCAGCCAGTACTAAATTCCTGAGTTTGGCTAAGTGCGTCTTTCTCCTTGTGGGCGGTTTGGCCATATCCTGGAGTTCAGCCGCGTTGGAAAAACTCGACCTGGTATCATCTGGAGTATTACTTTCGGGTCTTTGAGGGGTCGGCATAGATAAGATTCCTTTTTGTTTATACTAGTCGGCTTCCTTGAGTTGGGCAAGCAGGGCCTCAACCTCGCCGACCCGCTCATTAATCTGGTTTAGCTCACCCCGGGCCAGCCAAACGTTGTCGGGCGTGGTGGCATAATCACGCAACAGCTTAATATGCTGAATAAGCTGTTCACAGTGCTCTATGATCTGCCCACGCAGAAGGTCGGCTGGTTCGCTCATTACTTCAGTCTACCAGATGAGTGCATCAAAAAACCCGGCGGCTGGCCGGGTTACTTAGCGGCTTTAGGGGTTGGTTTGGCTTTAGCCTTCGGTTTGGCAGCGGTCTTCTTAGGGCTAGCTTGCTTGACGGCAGGGGCGGCACCTAACCCGTTAGCCAGCTTTTGCAGCTGTGACTTACGGCGATCGGCGGTATTGCGGTGCAACGTGCCCTTTTTAACCGCGCGATCAATCTCGGAAATTGCGGCTACCAGGGTTTCACCGGTGGTTTTGGCGTCACCGGTGGCCAGGGCATCGGTAAAGGCGCGCACATCAGTATGAATGGCCCGCTTCACCTGCAGGTTGTGGCTGCGGCGTTTGGCTTGCTGGCGGACGCGTTTAATTGCGGATTTAATAATTGGCATAACAGATGAGAGTGTACAGGATTCCGCCAGAGCTGTAAAGCCATATTCGCTTAGACAGAGTGAAGCTTAAGAGGAATAGTGGTTGTCAAACCAGGTTGACAGATTGAGCATTTCTTGATACAATAAATGATCCGTGAGTCAAGTTTTATGGACAAAGAGTTAACCCCAAAACAGCAAACGTCGGAGGCTATCCGCCAAGCCGAAACCATCCTGATCATGACCGGGCAACACCCGAGTATCGATCAGGTTGCTTCGACCGTGGCGCTTTCGGCTATCCTGCGCAAGTTCGGCAAGAAGGTAACGGCCGTTGTCAGTGACGACATTCCGGCTGGTGCTAAATTCTTGTCGACTAACCTGATTGAGCGCACGCTTGGCGGCCTGCGCGACTTTATTGTGCAGGTTGATCTGGGTCACGCCGAGGTCGATAAGCTTAAATACACGATCGAAAACGGCAAGCTGAACATTCACGTTACGCCGTTTGCTGGTGGCTTTCAGCCGCGCGACATGGGGTACGCTTATGGCGACTACCAGTTTGACCTGGTTATTATCTTGGGTGTGGCTTCCTACAGCCGTATTGATAAGGTGTATGCCCAGAATGCCGAGCTGCTTCGTCGCATCCCGCTGGTAAATATCGATTTTCATCGCATTAATGAGCAGTATGGTGCTATAAACTTGGTAGAAACCAGCGCTGCCAGCCTGGCCGAGATTTTGATCGCACTCTCCGAGTCGCTGCAAACCGGCTTGATTGATGAAGCCATTGCTACCACTATGCTAACCGGCATTATGGCCTCTACCGACCGCTTCACCGCCACCCACACCACCGCCAAAACCATGACGGTGGCGGCTCAGATGTTAGCGATGGGGGCCGACCAGCAGCGCATCGTCAAAGGTCTGTATCGGTCAGACAGGGATCGGGTTGATAGGGACCGTCCGGATAGGGACAAGCGGCCGCAGCCGCCGCGGCGTGATAACCGAGAACCTGCTAAGCCAGAAGTAAAACCGGCTCCCCAGGTGCATCAGCTGCAGCAGTCTCCTTCGCAGGCCCAGGATGCTCCGCCTCGGCCAGCGCGGCCTCGGCCAGAATCCCAGCCGGCACCGCGGCCCCAGTTCCAACCTCGGCCGCAGCCGGCGTCGCAGCCCGAATCGCAGCCAATAGTCCAGGAATCCATAGAAGAAGAGGACTTCCTGTTCCCGCCTGAGCTAGCCCAAGCCTATGAGGAGCCACAGCTGCCAGCTGCTCCCATTGCTCAGCCAACTCCTGATCCGGTAGATACCGATCCAATCCCGATGCCGGCGCCAAGTCAAAACCAGCCGCCGAAAGTAGCGCCTCGGCCCGCCGAACCGGTTAGTAAGACCCAACCGACCTCCCAGCCGCGTTCCTCAGCCATCCCCATGGAGGAGCTGCTACCGCCGCAGCATATTCAAATCAGTGAAGCCGATTCTGCTAACCAGGCACAGTCTAATCCGCTGACCACCACCGAGCCGGAGCCGTTAATCAACGACACCAGCGATCGGCGCCCCAAGCCC
>DATKHK010000077.1:0-2214 GCA_035510255.1 Saccharimonadales bacterium (SeqCode)
ATATTACCAACTTCCAGCCCAAGCTGCGGTGGCGAAACAGCGGACGGACGGCCGCCGCCAGCAGCCCAAACTCTACCAGGAGTACTATGCCAGTTACTCCAAAACCATTATTGCTGTCGGCAAAGCTACTGAGCGCCGGAACGCCCAGAAACTCTAGCGGCAAAGAGTGGGCACCCAGCACTACCGCCAGGAACGCCACTGGAATCAGCAGCACTACCAAGGCCAGTATTGTCCAGCCAGCGTAATCGATTACCAACTCCTCCAGCCAGTCGGCCAGCTCATACCACGCCCGGGCGTTATAAGAGTGTACAATCGCCTGACGACCGCCAAGCGATCGTTTGACATTACGCTGTGTGTTTCGGCCTGCCATGGTAGTAGTATGAATCAGCAGTTGCCGGCTCGCAACTCCCAGAGTGCCAAAATGGAGCCATTACGGCTCCATTTCGAGATCTGCTTTTAGGTTTTAGTTTGGACGACTACAGGCGGCCGCTCGTTAGCGCCGTTCGCGCTTCCACCGCTAGTGAGGTTACAAAGGCGCCGGCTACGATTCCGTAGAGCGCAACCACCCAGGTGAACGCTAGAGCGGAACCGGTTGGGTAAGCCCAGACTACTACACCTGCCACCAGGCTCAAGATACCGACCACCGCGGCCAAGCTACGGTGCCGTCCTTCAAAGCCATCGCCGTAGGCTGAGATGACCTCAAGAATACCGCGTACTACCAGTACCAGCCCGATCAGCAGTACTAAGGTACTAACTGCCAGGGTTAGATGACGCAACAGGTATACGCCGACGCCAATCTCTAGTGCTGCCAACACCACTGCTAGAAACCACAGTGGCAGTAGCTCCGACCCACTGAATGAGGTAATCAGGTTGAGTACCCCAACTACCAGTACATATACAGCAAAGCCCACTGCCAAGCCATATACCGTTAATCCCGGCCACACCACGGCAAAGAAGCCGAGGAGCAGCAATGCTAGGCCGCGCAGTAGGAGCATCCACCACGTGGCTTGTAAATATGTTTTCATACGCTGACAACTCCTTTTTTAGGCTGCTTTTAAGATGCGCCTCAGGTGGCCTACTTGTCATTAGGTAAAACTTCTAAATGTTGACGGTAAACAACAGCATTTTATAGTAAGAATGCACAAGCGCTTATGCTTAGCCTCCTGGTCGACAGATTGCACCAAGTTTGGGTCGGGTCCTAACAAAAACGCCCCGAGGCAGGGCGTTTTTGCTTATTTGTAGCGATTACATTTTGATTTCAATGTCGACGCCGGCCGGAAGATTCAGGTTCATCAGCGAATCGACGGTTTTGGCGGTCGGCTCGGTGATATCGATCAGCCGCTTATGGGTCCGCATCTCAAACTGCTCACGGCTCTTCTTATATACATGGGGGCTACGGATCACGGTGTGCACGTTTCGGTCGGTTGGCAGCGGGATTGGACCGGCCACCTTGGCACCGGTACGAGTAGCGGTGTCGAGAATCTGCTTGGCCGACTGGTCAATGACCTTATTGTCATAAGCCTTCAGTCGGATACGGATACGTTGTTTAGGTGCGTCGTCGGTTTTTGCCATCGAAATCCTTTGGTAGCCTAGTGTTATTTGGTGATCTTAGTAACCACGCCGGCGCCGACGGTGCGGCCGCCTTCGCGGATGGCGAAGCGCAGACCCTCGTCCATGGCGATCGGGGCAATTAGCTTAACTTTCATCTGAATGTTGTCACCCGGCATAACCATCTCGGTGCCTTCCGGCAGGGTGATCTCTCCGGTAACATCGGTGGTGCGAATGTAGAACTGCGGCTTGTAGCCCTTGAAGAACGGCGTATGACGGCCGCCTTCTTCTTTCTTCAGCACGTATACTTCAGAATCAAACTCGGTGTGCGGGGTAATGGAGCCGGGCTTAGCCAGCACCTGACCGCGCTCAATGTCGTCGCGCTCAATGCCGCGCAGTAGCACACCAACGTTATCGCCGGCTTGGGCGTCGTTTAGCAGCTTCTTGAACATTTCCACGCCGGTAACGGTGGTTTTCTTGGTGGGACGAATACCGATAATCTCGATTTCATCGCCGGTGGAAACCTTACCTTGCTCAATCCGGCCGGTAGCGACGGTGCCACGGCCCTTAATCGAGAAGACATCTTCGATCGGCATCAGGAACGGCTTATCAATCTCGCGCTTGGGGTCCGGAATTGATTCATCCATAGCCTTGACCAGCTCCATG